>JACSRR010000167.1 GCA_014879635.1 Ignavibacteriaceae bacterium
AGATGTGTATAAGAGACAGATGTTATAACGGCAATTAAATTGTTAGATAACGGTAAAGTTTTTGTTGCAGGTTACGCGGGTAATAATGGTAAATACAACTTTACTCTCGCTAAATATAATGAAGACGGTTCATTTGACAATACATTTAATGATTCGGGTAAAGTTGTTACTTCGCTTACCGCTAATGACGATTTCGGCGGTCCGTTTGTAATTCAACCGGACGGTAAAATTGTTCTTGGCGGGTTTACTCAAACAGCAGAATTTAATGCTGATCTTGCAATTGTTAGATATAATGCTGACGGTACTTTGGATAATAGCTTTGGTAATAACGGAATTATTATTTCAGATTTAGGGGGAGGAAACGATGTTATTCATGATATAACATTACAACCCGACGGTAAAATATTAGCCTCCGGATACTCGATTGTTCAGTTTGAAGGGGCAAGAGCTATGATTTTGAGATATAACACGAATGGTACTCTTGACCAGTCATTTGGAACAAACGGTGTAGTATATTCAAATATTTCTCAAATAGTTGCTTTTTCTTCGGGTGTTAGCGTGGCTTATGGTATTAGAGTTCAATCTGACGGTAAAATTGTAACAGGGGGAACCTATACTGAGCCCGGAAATCAAATCAGGGCTTATGTTGCAAGATATAACGCAAACGGTAATTTTGATACAAGTTTTGACAATGACGGAGTTGTTTCTCTTAATTATAATGTATTATCAAATGTTGATAAGCTTGATATTCAACCTGACGGTAAAATTGTAACTGTAGGGAATGCGGGCACCGGATTAACACGCACATTAGAATTAACACGCCTCAATAGTAACGGCTCATTTGACCAATCATTCGGAACTAACGGAAAAGTCAGCACATCATTTGATAATGCAGGTGCTTTCGGTAAGGGAGTTACAGTATTAACAAATAGAATTTTAGTAGCAGGTCACACTTCAGACGCATCAGGCGATAGCAAGTTTATATCGGTAAGATATAATACTGACGGAAGTTTAGATGCCGGTTTCGGAACTTCAGGAAAAGTAATGATGGATTTCGGATTTAATAAAAATGTAGCGAATGGAATTTCGGTAAATTCATCGGGTGCTTTTGTACTTGGCGGTTTCACATCAACACTAACTGCCGTTGATGAAGATTTTGCAATAGCTAAATTTATCGGAACGGTTGGTTTACCTGTTACTCCTCCATCAAACGGTGACGGAACTTTAGACACATCTTTCGGAAACGGTGGTAAGGTAACCACTAAATTAAGTACCGGTACCGATTTTGTAATGGCTACTAAGATATTAGACAACGGAAAAGTTTTAGCTGCAGGATATTCAGCTAAAAACGGAAAAGATGAATTTTCATTAGTAAAATATAACGCAGACGGATCATTTGATATTGCATTTGGAGATTCGGGTAAAGTATTCACTGCAGTTGGCACAATTAGTGATATAGCAACTTGTATGGTTGTACAACCGGATGACAAAATTCTTCTCGGTGGATATTCAACTCAACCCGGAAGTACAACAAGAATAGGAATCGTACGATATAATTCAAACGGTACTTTAGATAACACATTCGGTACAGGCGGCATAGTAACTACACAAATAGGCACACCGTTTTCCGAAATTACAAAAATAGGAATTCAATCAGACGGTAAAATAGTTGCCTCAGGTTACTCTTCTTCTGCAAACAATGTAAATAAAACTACGGTTGTAAGATATAATCCTAACGGTACTTTAGATAATACTTTCGGAACCGGCGGTATAGTAATTACCGATGTTTCAAACATACTTTTTTCGTTAGATGCAGAAAGTAGCTCAAGAGGGCTAAAAGTATTGGATAACGGTAAAATAGTCTGCGGTGTGAATTACATAATACCCGGCGGTCAAATAAGAACGGGAGTTGTTAGGTATCATTCAGACGGGTCGTTAGACAATAGCTTTAACGGAAACGGTATTTCATCCACAAATTTTGGTGTAACAACATACAATTATTCTTTGGATGTTCAACCTGACGGGAAAATAGTAACTATCGGAGAACATTACGAAGCAGGAGATCTCTCTTTTGCAGTTTCCAGACACAATTCAGACGGAACATTAGACCAATCATTTGGAACAGATGGAAAGGTAATTACAGGTTTTGGCAGTTTAAATAGTGTAGGCAGGGATGTTGTTATTTTAGACGAAAAGATTTTAGCAGCAGGATTTGCAATGGGTAAAACCGGAACCAATTTTGCTACCGTTAGATATAATTATGACGGAACTTTAGACGAAGAATTCGGAATTATGGGTAAATCATTGACAGATTTTGGAGGAACTGCTGCTTCTGTAAGCTCACTCTCGGTTCATCCAACAGGTAAGTATGTTGTTGGCGGTATTGCTGTTATTGCCGGCGACGGTGATTATGCCATGGCAAAATACAACGGCTCAATAGGGTTACCTGTTTTACCTCCTTCAACCGGTGATGGTTCATTAGACCTTAGTTTTGGAGACAGTGGTAAAGTGATCACAGAATTAAGTGACATGAACGATGTTGTTAGCGCCGTTAAGGTATTAGATAACGGTAAAGTACTTGCTGCAGGTTATGCGGGCAATAATTCAAAACTCGATTGGGCTTTGGTTAGATATAATGTTGACGGCTCTTTAGACAATACATTCGGTGACTCAGGCAAAGTATTCACTTCAATAGGTACCGCAAATGATTATGTATCTTGTATGGTTATTCAGCCTGACGGTAAAATAGTTCTTGGTGGTTATACAGGTATTTCGGGAAATAATTCTGCCACTGCAGTAGCTAGATATAATTCAAACGGTACGCTTGACCAATCTTTTGGAACTAACGGTATAGTAACAAAAGATATTGATGTACAGAGTGATGTTATAGTTGGTATATCACTTCAAAGTGACGGTAAAATAGTAGTTTCAGGATCATCTCAAACACCGGAATTAAGAAGCAGGGCACTTAATATGAGATTTACTTCAAACGGTACGCTCGATTCAACTTTTGGAACTGCCGGAGTGGTTATAACCGATTTATCTAACTTAATTGCCTCATATCAGGGTGTTAGCGTTGGTCGTAGTGTTAAGATTCAGAATGACGGTAAAATAGTAGCCGGAGGAAGTTATCATATACAGGGCAATGCCTTTAGGTCTTGTGTTTACAGGCTCAATCCAGACGGCACTCTTGATACAAGTTTTGACGGTGACGGTATTGCTACCACTGATTTTAATGAGGTAACAACAATGTTTTCTATAGATATACAGCCTAACGGAAAAATTGTTACATTCGGGCAATCCGGAAGCATAGCAAGTCAATCTTTAGTTTTAACCCGCCATAACACAAACGGTTCGTTAGACCAAACATTCGGAACAAACGGAAAAGTAGTAACCACTTTCTCAAATGAAACGCCATACGCTAGAGAATTAATTGTATTAAAAGATAAATTGTTAGCAGCCGGATATATAAACAACACCGGTACCGGATTCTCAAAGTTTGCCGCAGTAAGATATAATTACGACGGAAGTTTAGACGAGAGTTTTGGCACCGGCGGTAAAATATCAACTGATTTTCCTTCTGCAAATATTAATGTAGCTAATGCCGTTGGAGTACAATCAAACGGAAGCTTTGTTATTGGCGGATATGTCGCAAGAGAAAGCGGTGTAGCATTTGCATTAGCAAAATATAACGGAACAGCACTAATACCCGTTGAGTTGGCTTCATTTTCTGCATCGGTAGGTGAACACTCGGTTGCATTATCATGGACAACCATAACCGAATTAAACAATGCCGGTTTTGAAATAGAAAGAAAACTTGGCGATATAACAGAAACGGGTGAGTTTTCAACAGTTGCTTATGTAAAAGGTAACGGAACAACACAGAACATCACAACATACACATATACCGATGTTCCAAGCCGGGCTGGTACCTACACATACAGACTAAAACAAATAGACTTAAACGGTGAGTTTAGCTATTCAGCACCGTTAGCAGTTTCGTTTAATACAAATTTAATAACTAATTATTCATTATCGCAAAATTATCCTAATCCATTTAATCCTTCAACTGTTATTAATTTCACAATTCCGGTAAAAAGTCATGCAAATTTGAGGGTCTATGATATTACCGGAGCAGAAATAGCAACATTAGTAAATTCGGAACTAAACCCGGGAGTTTACAACATTAATTTCACTGCAAATGGTTTAAGTAGCGGCGTATATTTCTACAGACTACAAGCAGGTGATTTTATGGAAACCAAGAAGATGTTAATAACAAAATAGTTGGAGGTGCTGTTTTTTTAATCACACTTCCCTCATATACTTTAATCATTAGGGGTTAATGCCGTGTAAAAATGGTGTTGCCCCTTTTTTATTGTAATGTATTTATTTAACGCGAAGAATGCAGAGAAAAAAAAGAAAATTTTAATCCCGCTCTTAAAAGAAAGATCAATTTCATTATTCAGTAAATTACTCTATCTGTTTTATTCTACCGACTCAGGGCTTAGAACTAATATTTTACTTTCTTTTCCAAAAACATGACATTCTAAAAGAATCACAGCCGGTAAATCTTTATTGATACTGTAATCAGTCTGAACAGTTGAAAAGGCACCTCGTAATGAGTCTCTACAAATATAAAGTTCTTTCAGTGGTCAATAGATTGGTGGGTTATGAAAAATTCACGAATCTTTTTTGACTACGGAAACGGACACATATTAAATGTGAAATATTCACATTCCTCCGGGTTTAAAATGCAAAGACGCATCGTAATGCGTCTCTACAAAAGTCTTTGCGTGCTTTGTGAGGCTATTTCTTCTTCTTTGAACTCTTTTTCTTTTCTCCGTCAATAACAATTTCAACGGGCTTGATATTCCAAATATTTTTGGCGTAATCGTTAATAGAGCGGTCAGAAGAGAACTTTCCGATTCTGGCACAATTTAATAGCGACATTTTATTCCATCGGGGTCTATCTAAAAAGGCAGCTGAAACTTCATCTTGAGCTTTGATATAAGCTGCAAAATCTGCACAGAGTAAATATTGATCAGAGCCTGTTAACTCGTTAATAAGCGGTTCGAAAATACCCGGTTCGTTTTGAGAAAACACATTGGTTTTTAATTGATTAATAATTTTCTTAAGGTCATTGTTAGCCGCTATGTAGTGATTTGGATTATAACCTGCTGATTTTAATTCAAGCACTTCAGATGCAAGAAGTCCGAAAATAAAGATGTTTTCTGACCCTACTTCTTCAAGAATTTCGATATTTGCACCGTCCATTGTACCAATTGTAATAGCACCGTTCAAAGCAAATTTCATATTTCCGGTACCGGAGGCTTCTAACCCGGCGGTTGAGATTTGCTCCGATAAATCCGCAGCGGGAATAATTTTCTCAGCCAATGTAACCGAATAATTAGCCATAAAAACAACTTTTAACTTGTTTCCTACATCGGGGTCATTATTAACAATTCCGGCAACATTATTAATCAATTTAATAATTAACTTGGCGGCTTGATATGCAGGGGCAGCTTTACCTCCAAAAATGATAGTACGAGGTACAAAATCACCTTCCGGATTTGCTTTTATTCTGTTGTAAAGATTGATAACATGCAAACAATTGAGCAATTGCCGTTTATACTCGTGAAACCTTTTAACCTGTACATCAAAGAGGGAATCAGGATTAATTTTTATTCCATATTCACTCTTAATATATTTAGAGAGTTGAACCTTTGCAGCAAATCTTAAACTTTCCCATGTTTCTAAAGCTACGGGATCATTAGCATATTTTTCGAGCTTTTTCAATTGAGAAGTATCTTTTAACCAGCCTTCGCCAATTCTTTCGATAATAAATTTAGAAAGAGCCGGATTGGCATGTTTTATCCATCTTCTAAATGTTATTCCGTTGGTAACATTTTTAAACTTAGAGGGATAAATTTTATAAAACTCGTGAAACAGTATTTCTCTGATTATTTTTGAATGCAATTCTGCAACACCGTTAACGGAGTGGCTACCAATAATAGCTAAATTAGCCATTCTAATTCTTTTTTCCGGAAATTCTCTAATTATAGACAATTTCTGAATCACTGCGGGCTCACTTGTGAAATTTTCGCGTACAAAATCGAGAAATCTTTGATTGATTTCGTAAATAATTTGAAGGTGACGAGGTAACAACTCTTCTAAAATAGAAACAGACCATTCTTCTAATGCTTCGGGAACAACCGTATGATTTGTATATGCAAAAGTATTAACGGTTAAATCCCACGCCTTTTCCCAATTTAATCCTTCAATATCAACAAAAATTCTCATCATTTCGGGAATAGCGATAACGGGGTGTGTATCGTTTAATTGAATTGCTACTTTGTTTGAAAACTCATCGTAAGTAGAATGATTTAATAGGTATTTCCTGATAATATCTTGAAGTGAGGCTGCAACAAAGAAATACTGTTGTTTTAATCTGAGGAATTTACCTTCGGTATAAGAATCGTTAGGATAGAGAACTTTTGAGATATTCTCCGTAAGATTTTTGCTCTCAACTGCCGCAATGTAGTTTCCGGAATTAAATTCGTTAAAACTAAACTCTTGCGAAGCCTTTGCCTGCCACAACCTTAAATTGTTTACGGTGTTACTTTTATAACCCGGTACCGGAATATCATACGCAACCGCTAAAACATCTTCGGTATCTACCCAGTCAAATTTTAAATTTCCGAAAGCATCTGTGTATGAGTTTACTTTTCCGAAAAATTTAATTCGAAATTGAATTTCACGCCGGTAGATTTCCCAGGGACATCCGTTTAAAAGCCAGTTATCGGGCTGTTCAACTTGTCTTCCGTCAACAATTTCTTGTTTAAAAATACCGAATTCGTATCTAATTCCGTAGCCGAAAGCGGGTAATTGAAGAGTAGCCATCGAATCAAGAAAGCAGGCAGCTAATCTTCCTAAACCGCCGTTACCAAGAGCCATGTCACTTTCTAATTCGGTAATTTCTTCAAGGCTGTAACCATCTCTAAGTAAGATATCGCGACACTCATCCCAAAAATCAAGATTTATAAGAGCATTGCCAAGCAATCTGCCCATGAGGAATTCTAAGGAAAGATAATAAACCTTTTTAACATCTTTCCGGATTAATGTATGCTGTGTTCGCAGCCATTTCCTCACCATCCTATCTCTAATTGAAAGCGAAAGGGACTGAAAAATATCTTGGTCAACAACATTATCCCGGTTTTTAACTAAAATAAACTCGAGATGTTCGGCAAACTGATTTGACAATGAAAAGCTTTCGGGCGATTCATAATCAGTGAAAAACAAAGGTTTAATGTCCTTTTTCATAATTACCTCATTTGAAAATAAAATCCTTTTCAATTTCTTTAAGATTAATACCGTCAAGGTCTTTAGGAGAAACAATAGGTTCGGTAACTTCCCAATTAACATTAATCACAGGGTCGTCAAACCTAATTACCCTCTCATCCTCCTTATTATAATATCCTGTACATTTGTAATGAAACAAAACGGTTTCCGAAATTACGGAAAAACCGTGAGCAAAACCGGGGGGAATCCAAATTAGCCGGTGATTTTCTTCTGATAAATGAGTGCTAAAATACTTTCCGAAAGTAGGTGAGCCATGTCTGATATCAACTACAACATCAACCACTTCACCAAAAACGACTTGGCAAAGTTTCCCCTGCGGCGAAGGAGGCACCTGATAGTGAAGACCTCTAACCGTATTTTTAACCGATTTTGAAATATTATCTTGTGTAAATTCGGCGGTAATACCAAACGAAGCTAATTTTTTGGCTTGAAAACACTCAAAAAAATAGCCTCTTATATCGGTAAACACCGAAGGTTCAATTACTAAAATACCGTTTAATGCTGATTCTACAACTTTCAAATTTAATTCCGGTTCTAATTATCAATAAAATCTGAATATACTTTTTCTAAATAATTTTTATACATACTATTAGGCATATTATCAAGTACAGTTCTGAATTGCTCTGTTGAAATAAAACCTTTATTAAAAGCAATTTCTTCAATACATGCAACCTTTAAACCTTGCCTTTCTTCAATAACTCCGAAAAAATTGGAAGCTTGAAGGAGAGCAGCGGGAGTACCGGTATCAAGCCATGCAACACCTCTGCCTATTGTTTCAACTTTCAACTCTTTTATTTTTAAGTATTCGTTATTAACATCTGTAATTTCAAGCTCGCCTCTGGCTGAGGGTTTTAAGTTTTTAGAAATTTCAATTACGCTGTTATCGTAAATATAAAGACCAGGAACGGCGTAATCTGATTTCGGATTTTTTGGTTTTTCTTCAATAGAAAGAACGGTTCCTGTTTTGTCAAATTGTACAATTCCGTAGCGTTCAGGGTCGGTAACTCTATAACCAAATATCTTTGCTCCTTTAGAGAAGTTTTTAACCGAATCGTAAAAGAAGGTAAGTTCACCGAAAAAAATGTTATCACCTAAAATCAAGCATACATCATCGTTACCAATAAATTCATCGCCTAAAATAAAGGATTCTGCAATACCTCTTGGAGCAGTTTGCAATTTATATTCTATTTTCATTCCAAGATGCGAACCGTCATCAAATAATTTTTGATAGTGAGGAATAGTTTCCTCGTTTGAAATAATTAAAACTTCTTTAATTCCCGCAAGCATAAGAACGGAAAGCGGGTAGTAAATTAGTGGTTTATCATAAATAACGGCGAGCTGTTTGCTATAAACTTTAGTTATTGGATATAACCTTGAACCGGAGCCCCCGGCTAAAATAATTCCTTTCATCAATTTTCCCGGATTTATTCATTGTTTTGTATTTTAATATTATTAAGGTGTAATTTAATATTTTTAGAAACAATTTCCCTTAACTTTAGTCAAGTTTGTTGTTACGATTTTGTTATTTCAGTGGGTATTACTTAAAGTTCTATGTATCGGGGTAGTCTTTGAAAATTGGTTCAATGGGACTATGGATTCAATTTAGAGGATAAAAAGAGATTTATTTGAAAGGATAAAGGAAGCAGATTTGAAATAATGTAGAGACGCATTGTTATGCGCCTCTACTAATACGATAAACCGGTAATTTATTTTAAAAGAGCCATTTTCTTAGTTTCGGAAAATGATTTACCGTCAGCTGAAACTGCGGTAATTTTGTAGAAATAGTTACCTGAGCTAAGATTTGAAGCATCAAAAATTACTTGATGTTTTCCGGCTTTTAATTGACCGTTTACTATTGAAGATACTTCGCTTCCGGAAATATCATACACTTTTAACGATACGGTTGCATCTAACGGGAGTGAGAATGCAATAGTTGTAGATGGATTAAAGGGGTTAGGATAATTTTGGTTTAGTGCAAAATCTACTACTCCGTTTATATCAATTTCAATAACGCCTGAATATGTGAATTCGCCTGTATAATCAATTTGTTTCAAGCGGTAATAAACTACAGGAAAATAAGCGTGTCTGAGCATTTCATCAACAAAAGTATAATTTGAAGTTGAAGTGGTTGTTCCGTTACCTCTCACAAATCCGAGAGATGTAAAGTTTACACCGTCTGTACTTCTTTGAACATCAAAACCGGAGTTGTTTAATTCTGAAGCAGTTGACCAAGTTAATTCTACACCTGCACCAATTACTGAAGCCGAGAAGGAAACAAGTTCAACAGGAAGAGGAACCGAAGCTTCATCGGCACCTTTATACGGGAATACTGGGCTTCTCATATCACCGTCAATATCGGTTGTAATTTGTTCTATAGGAATAGCTTTTAAATCGAAATCACCTACTGATGAACCGGCTAAGTGTAAATCGCTTGCCGAAACAAAAGTAACAGCTTTAACCATCGAGTTTAAGTCTTGGGATGAACCGGTTATCCAATCAGAGAGAGTGTTATAAGTATTTGCACCGTAAATACCCATTTTAGCATTAGCACCGCCTAAAGTGTAATTATTGTTATCGGAATTTAACATGCTAGTTGCACCCGGAGTGTTAGGCCAGTGATAAATATAAGAAACTTCGGTGTTTTGTTCGTTTGAAAAAATATTATTCATTAGGTTTAAAGTAGCGTTTGAATTTACTTCCGTGCCTAAAATTGCTTGTCTTCCTGTTGTTGAAGAGGGGGCTAAACGAATTGTATTGTAAGCAATATTCATTACGCCATTCCAAGTAGCCGAACCAAAAACAATACCGTAGTATCTGTTAGCAGTTGCTGCACCAAGATTCTCAAATTCAGGAGCAATAAAGTTATTGTAGAAATTTATCACACCGGTATTACCGTAAACCGTTACGGCTGAAGCAAATGCGTTTGATGTATTGTTGGCGTAAATTTTCATAAATTTATTGTTTCTGATTATTGTTGTATCGCCTGTTACTGAGCCTGTTATGTACAAGTGTGTGTAGAATATTCTGTTTGAACGGGGTTCAGATATATATAAATTGTTGTTTTCATATACATTCTTTGCGTTGTAGAAAGTGGATATAGTTCTTCTGCCTGAATAAATGTCGCAATTTCTAATTGTACCTATTGTAGGTGTTTCAGGTGTGTTGCCCCACATAGCCACGCCTGTTTCAAAAGATTTTACAGGGGTTCCTACTTGACAATTTTCAATCAAAATATTTACTATCTGACCGGAGCCGGGAGAAATGTTTCCGTCACAAGGAATGCCGGCAGTGTTTAATGTTCCGCCAACTAAATTTACTGGTATTACTTTCAAGTTTTTGATTGTAACATTTGTGCAGTGGTTTTTTACCTGAACTGCCCATCTACCGTTAACTGCATCGTCAAAAATAAATGACATATCTCTTGTTGTACCGCCCGGAGTGTTAGAACCGTCAAGTACAACATAGTCGGCACCGTCAAGAGTAAAAAACTCTTTAGTTGTAGCGTTTGCAGAAAAAGTAACAGTCGGAGATTTTCCGGGTGCGGGTTTTATGGTGAGGAAATTTGTTGCGGTCATATCTGCACGGGTAATGGCGCAGTTTGTACCATCTTCAGTTAAATTGTTATCAATAAAAAATGTTGTAGGACCGGAGAGTCCATTAGTATTTAGCGAAGTGATAGCTGCTGCAAGAGTTATGAATCCTTGTGGATTTCCACCTTGCGGAATGTAATAATTTCCTGATAGAGGCTGGGCATTTAAGCCTGTTCCTATCAGAATTAATATAAAAAGAAGTGAAAGTTTTCTCATAGAGAGAGTCTCCTGTTGTTTGTTGAAATAATAATGTCGAGTGTTCTTTATCGTCAAAATCATTTTAATTAATATATGAAAATAAGCAATTATAATATCAAAATCTATAATAGAAATGACAATAATTTTAACGGATTAATGATTAACAGGGGCTTTTGGGATTTCCGATGGCAATAAATATTTTAAGCGTAGATATGGGTAAAGTGCGGGAGTTAGAATTTCAGGAGTTCGAAGTGCGGGGTGCGGAGTTGAAATGTCTGACTAACAAATATTTTTAAGATTCTTATCAATTTGAATAAATTTAACACGCGACCACCTCCGGGGTCCTGAACAATTCTGAATTTCTTTTTTACTACAAATATGTGACACCTCCGGCGTCAAAAATTGATACTGCGATTTTCACTTTTTTCCCTCTATGTGTTCTCGGTGGTTAATAAAGTTAGTGGGTAGTTCGCTATGCTTGCATTAGGTAGTGGGTAGGAAGTTTAACCCCGCACCACGAACCCCCGCACTCAGAACTTTTTTCCCTCTGTGCACTCTGTGAGCTCTGCGGTTACTTATTTTTTGCCACCTAAAAATCCAATAAGCCCACAACGAATTTACCGTTATTCACAATTTTTAACCAAAAGAATAAATTAACTAACTTAAATGGAATATTTTTCTTAACTTTATTGTTGCAACATATATTAAAATTTTAAAAAATAAATGAAAAATCTCAGAGACTTAAGCAAATATTTCAAAAAACATAAAAAGATGTTGTATTGGGGAATAACATTTATAATAATTTCGAACGCATTTTCTGTTTATGTTCCCGTAATTATTAAAGATGCTCTAAACTCGTTGCAATCTAAAATTGATTATGATGTTTTAGTAAAATATGCGCTATTAATTGTTGGAAGTACCATAATTGCCGGTATTTTCCGCTTTTTTATCAGACAAACAATTATTGTAGTATCAAGAGAAGTGGAATATGATTTAAGAGGTGATTTCTGGGATCACATTCAAAAGCTACCTCTTCGCTTCTTCCAAAACTACTCCACCGGAAATATAATGGCTCATGCCACAAACGACATTTCGGCAGTGAGAATGTTTGTAGGTCCCGCAGTGATGTATTCAATTGATACTGCAATAAAATTTGTAGTTGCTGTTACAATTATGAGTATAATCAGCATTAAAGTAACCATGATTGCGCTTCTCCCCCTTCCGTTTTTATCATTTTTGGTTTATTTTGTCGGCAAAAAAATTCACGAACGGTTTACGCTTATCCAAGAGAAATTTTCAGATTTAACAAGCAAAGCACAAGAGAATTTTAGCGGAATAAGAGTTGTGAAATCGTATGTTTCAGAAGATAGAGAACTTGAAAGCTTTATGGCTTTAAGCAAAGAATATCTTCAAAGAAACATGCGATTAGTAAAATTACAAGCCTTTTTTCAGCCGATTTTATTTCTGATTACAGGTTTATCAGTAATTATCACAATTTGGTTTGGCGGAATAGAAGTAATCAACGGGCAACTGCTAATTGGCGATGTAACCGCATTAGTAATTTATCTCGGTATTCTCATCTGGCCTATGATTGCTTTCGGATGGGTTGTTAACATCATTCAGCAAGCTGAAGCGAGTATGAAAAGATTAAACAAAATTTTCAGCGAGCCTTTTGAAATCTCTGATTCGGATTCAACAGACCATTCAATTACGACTTTAAATGGAGATATAGAATTCAGAAATGCTTCATTTAAATACGGCGAAAATCTACATGAAGTTATTTCTAATGTAAATTTGAAAATACCCCGGGGAACTAAGCTTGCAGTAATGGGCAACACAGGGAGCGGAAAAACTACTTTTATTAATTTTATTCCGCGTCTTTATGATGTTACCGCCGGCGAGGTTTTAATTGACGGAATTAACATCAAAAACATTCCCGTTTCGGTTCTCAGAAGTAATATCGGATATGTACCGCAAGAAGCCTTCCTTTTTTCGGATAGCATTTACAAAAATATAACTTACGGAAAGCCCGGTGTATCTGAAGAAAAAGTTATGGAAGCCTCCGAAATCTCAAGATTTTCGAAAGATGTTGAACAATTTCCCGAAGGTTATCAAACTTTGGTGGGCGAAAGAGGAATTACTTTGAGCGGCGGACAAAAGCAAAGGGCTTCACTTGCCCGGGCATTAGTTATTGACCCCAAAATACTTATTTTAGACGACTCTTTCTCAGCAGTTGATACTCATACCGAAGAAGAAATTTTAACAAATTTGAAAAGTTATATGGCGGGCAGAACATCAATTATTGTAAGTCACAGGGTTTCGACCGTAAAAGATTTGGATAAAATATTAGTTTTAGAAAACGGAAAGATTGCCGAACAAGGCACTCATGACGAGTTACTAGAATTTAACGGAGTTTACGCCGGTATTTACAGAAAACAATTACTTGAACAAGAAATTGAACAGTTAGGATAATTATGAAAATGCACATTGTTTTTTACGAAGTTAATAACGAAGAGAAAGCGTATTTAAAGAAATACTTGTCTAAAAATTTTAGTTTAGAATTTTACTCGGAACCTCTAACGGTTGAAAATGCAAATTCGGCAGCAAACGCAGATATTATTTCTGTGTTCATTTTTTCGAAAATAACACAACCCATTCTTGACAAACTCCATAATTTAAAGCTGATAAGCACAAGAAGTACCGGCTTTAATCACATTAATCTGAAAGCGGCGCAGAAAATAGGGATATCGGTTTGTAATGTTCCTTATTACGGAGAAAACACTGTTGCCGAACATACCTTTGCATTAATATTAGCTCTTTCGAGAAATCTTCACAAAGCGTATCATAGAACTAATCAAGGAAATTTTTCGATAAAAGGTCTGCGAGGATTTGATTTAAAAGGAAAAACTATAGGTATTATAGGTGCAGGGAGTATAGGTACTCATGTAATAAAAATGGCTAAAGGCTTCGGGATGAATGTAGTTGTTTTTGACCCTGTTGAAAATCACATTGTAAAAGAGTTATTAGAAATTAAATATTTACCGCTTGAAGAATTGCTTTCGGTTTCAGATGTTATCAGTTTGCATTGCCCATATAATGAAAATACACACTACCTAATCAATATGAGCAATATCAACAGAGTAAAGAAAGGGGCACTATTTATCAATACGGCAAGAGCGGGAATTATAGAACCATCGGCACTTTATTATGCCATTGATAGCGGAATTTTTGGCGGTGCTGGGCTTGATGTTTTTGAAGGCGAAGATTTAATTAACGAAGAAAATCAGATGCTTTCTAAAAATGTTCCTGTTGAACAGATGGAATCGATTCTCAAAACTAATATGCTGCTCAGAAAAGAAAATGTTATTATTACTCCTCATATCGCTTTTGATTCAAAAGAGGCAGTAGAAAGAATTTTAGAAACTACAGTTGAAAATATTGAAGCTTTCTCCGGTTCGAGAAAGTATTACAAGGTTATTTAATTTTATGAGTAAAAACAGTTCCAAAGATGATGAAATATTAGGTAAGGCGTACGATGCCAAGCTGATGAAAAGACTGCTTGGTTTTGTTAAACCGTACAAAAAATATGTAATCATTGCCATTCTTTTAAATGTTATAGTTGCAGCTTTAGGTCCGCTAAGACCATATCTTACTAAAATTGCAATTGATGACTACATTGTAAATAAAGATTTTGACGGATTATTTTTAATTGCCGCCTTATTGCTATCTGCCCTGCTTTTGCAATCGGTAATTCAATACCTTTTAACTTACGCAACTCAACTTTTAGGGCAGAAAACAATATTAGATCTGCGTAGAAAGCTATTTGAACATATACAAAGGCTTTCGGTTAGTTTTTTCGATAAAACGCCGATAGGAAGGTTGGTTACAAGGGTAACAAATGATGTTGAATCGTTAAACGAAATGTTTTCTTCGGGAATTATAATGGTATTTAGCGATATCTTTATAATTTTGTGGATTTTAGGGTTTATGTTCTTCATTGATATAGAACTTTCGTTAGTTTCGCTTTCGGTACTGCCTATTCTAATTTACGGTACTTTTCTATTCCGTAAAAAAGTTAGAGAAACTTACCGTGATGTACGGTTGTATTTAGCCCGGCTAAATTCTTATATGCAAGAACACATTACCGGAATGGGGATAGTAAGATTATTTAACCGTGAGAAGTCTGAATTTAAAGAGTTTTCGGAAATAAATGCTGACCACAAAGACGCCAACATCCGTTCGATATTTTATTATGCAATTTTCTTTCCGGGTGTGGAGTTAATTTCTTCAGCGGCAATTGCTTTAATAATTTGGTACGGCGGGGGCGAAGTTATACAGAGTAAATTAACTCTCGGCGTACTTTTCGCATTTATACAATACACAGAAATGTTCTTTAGACCAATAAGAGACCTTTCGGAAAAATATAATATTTTACAAACCGCAATGGCTTCATCAGAAAGAATATTTAAGCTGCTTGACGAAAAATCTTTCATTCAAAATCCCGAAAATCCGCAAGAGCTCGGAAAAGTAAAAGGATCTATCGAGTTTGAAAATGTTTCGTTTGCTTACGATGATTCAAACTATGTTCTCAAAAATATATCTTTACAAATTAATCCGGGTGAAACCGTAGCAATTGTTGGAGCAACAGGAGCTGGTAAAACAAGTATTATAAATATACTCACCCGTTTTTACGATATTAAGAGCGGATCGATAAAAGTTGACGGAATTGACATAAGAAATGTTGATAAAAGAGAATTAAGGAAAAAAATATCTATTGTTCTTCAAGATGTTTTCTTATTTTTCGGAACGATTAAATCAAATATTGGTATGGGAAATCCGGGCATAAGCAATGATGATATTCACAGAGCAGCCGCAATTGTAGGCGCAGATAAATTTATTGAAAAACTTCCGCTTAAATATGACGAACCCGTTAAAGAACGCGGGGCAACTTTAAGCGTGGGTCAGAAGCAATTAATCTCGTTTGCAAGAGCATTAGCTCATGACCCGCAGATTTTAATACTTGACGAAGCTACTTCGAGCGTAGATACAGAGACGGAAAAACTCATACAAGATGCAATCGGTAAACTTCTTAGAGGTCGTACTGCAATTGTTATAGCCCACAGGCTTTCTACAATTCAGAACGCTCATAAGATAATTGTAATGCACAAAGGTGAAATTAAAGAATCGGGCAACCATCAAGAACTCTTGAGTAAGCGTGGTCTGTATTATAAACTCTACCAGCTGCAATACAAAGAACAAGAAATAACATCCGTCAACTAACCACATAACGGGAGGCAGTATGAGTAATACTCCGTTTATGACGCTTGAGCGTTACATTGTTGATCAAGAAAGAAGACATCCTGAAGCTACAGGTGAGCTTTCGAGATTACTTTCTGATCTTTCTATAGCTGCAAAAATTATTGCAAGAGAAACAACAAAAGCAGGATTGATTGAAATTCTCGGTTTTTCCGGAAGTACTAATGTACACGGTGAATCTCAAAAAGTTTTAGATCTTTATGCACATGATATGCTTTTTAAAGCTATGGATCACGGCGGGCATTTGTGCGTTATGGCATCCGAAGAGCAAGAAGATATTATTCACATCCCAAAGCAACATAGAATCGGCAAATATGTTCTTCTTTTTGACCCGCTTGACGGCTCCTCAAATATTGACGCAAATGTTAGTATCGGTACAATTTTTTCGATTTACACCAGAATTTCACCCGATGACGGACCCGGCACGCTCGAAGATTGCCTTCAACCCGGCTATAAACAAATTGCGGCAGGATATGTCATTTATGGCTCTTCTACAATGTTGGTTTATACAACAGGATCCGGCGTACATGGGTTTACTTTAGATCCTTCGGTCGGTGAATTTTTGCTCTCGCACCCTAATATTAAAACACCTAAAAAAGGGAGAATATACAGTATTAACGAGGGTAACTACAAATATTGGCATCCCGGAATTAAGAGATATATTAAATGGTTGCAAGAGGAAGACCAAAAAACGAGCCGCCCGTATTCTTCAAGATATATAGGGTCAATGGTTGCCGATATTCATAGAAACTTGTTGTACGGCGGAATATTTTTATATCCGGGTGATTCCAGAAACCCTCAAGGTAAACTAAGGTTAATGTACGAATGCAACCCAATGGCTATGATTATTGAAGCTGCCGGAGGAAGAGCAAGCGACGGTTATAAAAGAATTTTGGATATTCAGCCAACAAGTTTGCACGAGCGCGCACCTATAATAATTGGAAGTGAAGAAGATGTTTTGATGGTTGAAAAGTTTATTGCTGAAGCAGATTTGAACAATGAAGATTAAGAAAAAGGGGCGGTTTTACTGCCCCATATAATTTTAAATCAATTAGGAATTATTAATTCAGAAATCTATTTCATTGAGTGAAAACCGATTGAATTTCCTTCTGTATCAATACAAATACCGCAGAAACCATATTGACCGATAGAAACTTTAGGCATTACAACTTGCCCTCCGGCTTCTTCAACTCTTGATACTTCAACCGCACAATCTTCGCAAGCTATATACACCAAAGTACCGCCCGCACCGGGTTTTATATCTTTACTTTTAACTAATGCTCCGCTGATATTAGGTGCACCCTCTTTCCAAGGGAAACTCACCATTTTATAGTCACTCATACCATCGGGCATATCCATATCAGTTAATTCAGTTTGAAGAACGGTTTCGTAAAATTTACGGGCTCTATCCATATCATCAACATAGATTTCAACCCAAGTGAAAACATTTCTGCTCATTTTGACCTCGTTTAATTTTAGTTTTGTTTAATATCGTGATTAACCATCCAATTAACGCCAAATTTGTCGGTAAACATTCCGAAATAGGCGCCCCAAAATGTTTCGGATAACGGCATAATAACTTTACCGCCTGCGGATAATGAGTTAAAAAGTCTATCGGCTTCATCTTTACTTCCTGTATTGATAGAAACCGAGAAATTATTTCCGAAAACAGCATCACCCGAGTAAGAACTGGAATCACTTCCCATAAGAATGGTTTCTTGACTTATAGGGAGCGAAACATGCATAATTCTGTTTTTATCGCTTTCGGGAACTTGATAATTTTCATCCGGGGGCATTTCACCAAATTTTCCGATATAAGAATACTCACCGCCAAATACCGATTTGTAAAATTCGAATGCCTCAAGACAATTACCGTTAAAAGTGAGGTAAACATTAATAGTTGTCATTAATTTCTCCTTGAAATCATTGAGTAAAGTATGAAATATTTTTAGAGCGAAATAAATCGCAATAACTTTTTAAGTGCCGTAATATTCTGTATGGTATTGCTTTAAACAGTTTTAAGCATGTTTTGAGTATTTGTTTAAAGCCAAAGAGTAGCTTATAATTCAGGATGTAATTTTTATTACACTCTATAAAATTAAGTAATACTCAAATTAAGGTAATACC
Organism: Ignavibacteriaceae bacterium; assembly: GCA_014879635.1. Classification (GTDB taxonomy): domain Bacteria; phylum Bacteroidota; class Ignavibacteria; order Ignavibacteriales; family Ignavibacteriaceae; genus BA9. The sequence goes on from JACSRR010000167.1 coordinate 18,591, forward strand.
ATTTGATTATTTATTTAACCGTTTATTTAGTTAAAGCAAAAACAATTAAAGTTATTGTTTCACACTTTTACTATACTGTGTTAAATGAGTATTATTCAGTCTTATTTTTAGATTTGACAAAAAACGACACTATAAGCGTAGTAACAACCCCAACAACGGGAGCAAACATTGAACCCATAATAATGTAGTTGGTTGTATTAAAGTACGCCTCGGCTGCCTCTTGAGTTAGAGCTTTACTTTCTACCGCATGTTTAATTGCATTTGGGAAGTATTCGGGAGTTATAAGATAAGTTGTGATTAATTGTGAAAACGGGCTAAGAACGGTTACAATCAAAGTTATTATTAAACCCGAAATTAACGACTGTTTGAAAGTCATAAATCCGTTATAGTAATTTTTCTTTTTGTCGAGAAGTGCAAATACATAAATTGCTATAGCGGGTATTGCAAACAAGCTTGAATATGTTGCATGTTTATCAATATGCGTGCTATGAAGACCGGCAATTTTTTCTAAAAACATCCAGACTAATCCCGCTACAAAAAAGATTAACGCCCACTTAATTTCGATGGCGTAGTTTTTCATTGTGTTACCTCTTTAATATTGATTCGTAAATATTAATCCAATCATTTACAGAGACTTTACTCACTAATTCGCTAATAAGCTCATAAGGAATGTTCTCCGGTTTTTTGAATCTTATACAACTTTTACCCATATCGAGTTTACTTTTAGAATGCTTGGGGTATTCTGTGGTGAACCAGTTTAATAGTTCTTCATTGGCATATAAACCCATGTGATAAATGGCAACAAAGTTCTTTTGCGAGGCAATACTTAAAAAGGGGAGCGGAAGTTTTGTATCACAATGATAACCGTTTGGATAAATAGAGTGGGGTACTACGTATGCAATCATACCATAACAAATAGTTTCTTCATAGCCCTGTCTCTTATACACATCTGACGCTGCCGACGACGGA
>JACSRR010000378.1 GCA_014879635.1 Ignavibacteriaceae bacterium
TCAGCGTCAGCGATCTGTTCACAGCGTTTCGCCCCCCTTCACTCCCGATTCTTGTCGGGATTACCCTTTACCCTTCACTCCCATCCGGGACGGGCTATCTGTTCACTGCCAACTGTCAGCGATCTGTCAACTTTTTTTTCACCCTTCACTCTTCACCCTTCACTCTTTACCCTTTACTCTTCACCCTTTACTTCTTTTTTCTACCCACTATCCACTATCCACAACCCACTAATTCTACCCACTAAATTTAATAACAAAAAAAGGCAGGTCAAAAACCTGCCTTTTAAAATTACTTCAAACAAACACTTTATTGAGCAAAGAAACTCAGCAAAATACCTGCGGCAACAGCACTACCTATAACACCGGCAACATTAGGTGCCATTGCGTGCATAAGCAAGTGATTGTTTTTATCATAACGCAAACCAATCATTTGAGATACACGGGCACTATCCGGAACTGCTGAAACACCCGCATTACCTATTAGCGGGTTAATTTTATCGCCTTCTTTTAAGAAAAGGTTCATAAACTTAGCAAATAAAACTCCGCCTGCGGTTGCTACAACAAATGATGCGGCACCAAGTCCGAATATCATAACAGAGTTAGTAGTTATAAACACTGTTGCTTGTGTTGAAGCACCTACTGTTAAACCGAGCAAAATTGTTACAATATCAATTAACGGTCTGGCTGCAGTTTCTGCTAATCTCTTTGTAACACCGCTTTCTTTTAGTAAGTTACCAAAAAACAACATACCGAGCAATGGTAATGCACTCGGAGAAATAAAAGTAGTAACCAACAATCCGATAATCGGGAATAGAATTTTCTCTAATTTACTTACGGATCTTGGCGGTTTCATTCTAATTAACCGTTCTTTTTTATTTGTTAAAGCCAACATTACAGGCGGTTGCAACACCGGCACTAATGCCATATACGAATAAGCCGAAATTGCAATTGCACCGAGAAAATCAGGTGCTAATTTTGATGATAGAAAGATAGCCGTAGGACCATCAGCACCACCAATTATTCCGATAGCGGCTGCGTGATCAGCGTCAAAACCGAGAGCAATAGCGCCCATAAAAGTTGCGAAAATACCGATTTGTGCGGCTGCGCCCAATAACATTAACTTCGGATTGGAAAGCAAGGTCGAAAAATCGGTCATTGCACCAATTCCCAGAAAAATTAATGGCGGATAAACACCCTGTAGAACGCCAAAATAGAGGTAATTTAGAACGCTGCCGTCTTCGTAAATCCCTATTCTTAAACCGGCTAACTCATTAAAAGGAATATTCCCGATTAATACACCGAATCCGATAGGAACAAGAAGCAGCGGTTCATAGTCTTTGACTATAGCCAAATATATAAAAACACAACCTATAATAATCATCATAACATGCGGAAATGTTATTGATGTGAAGGCAGTACTTTCAAAAAATTTTAACAACCCTTCCATTAAATCATTCTCCTATTTCAACAAGAATGTCGCCTTCCATTACGGCATCACCCCTGTCAACTTTCAAAGACTTAATTTTACCGGCACGGTCAGCATCAATTTTATTTTCCATTTTCATTGCTTCCAGAATAAGCAGTTTGTCGCCAATTTTAACGACATCGCCTTCTTTAACAAAAACTTCTAAAATTGTGCCCGGGAGTGGAGATTTAATAGCACCCGCTCCTCCTTTTTGAGATGCCGGTGCATTAGTTTTCTTTTCCGAGGAGTGAAAATCGGTGGAGGGTACCGCTTGCTTTCTAATTAATTTTGGTGTAATCGGTTGAGCTAATTTCTGCTCTACTTCTACTTCGTACTGAGTACCGTTTACCTCAATTTCGGCTAAACTGCCGTCAATATTTTTAATTTCAACTTCGTAATCGTTTCCGTTTATTTTAAACTTAAATTTTTTCATCTATTCCTCTATTATTACCAATTTTTGGGATGATGTCTTAGATTATAAATTTTTGAACTCCATGGCGAGTATGACTTTGCCACGCGTTTAATTGTTAATACCGTGTTTTCTTGATCATGTATAGAATTTAAATGCAAGTGAATAGCCAGTGCAATTGCTGCATTTACTTCACCCGAAAGTTCAATTATTTCAACATGCTCAATATCGGGTTTATCTTTTTTAAGCTTTTTCATAGATGCTTTTTTAATCACCTTAGCCATGGCAACTAAAAGGAAATAAAGTATTGTGAGCGATACAAATACCACACCCATTCCTGTTGCAGTAATTTGTAAAGCGTTTCCTTTTCCCTCTAGATACTCGGTAAGATTTTCGAAACTTGCGGGCTTCCGGGTCTTTTGTTCCGGTTTGGCTTTCGGCTTTGCCTGTGTTTTTGGAGCATCTTTTGAAACTTGAGCATTTTCTGAACCCGTGCTAACCGTATTCTCTTGCACAACCGGATTATTTTCGCTTTGCGAAAAACTTTCCGGAGTGAACAATAGAAAAGCAATCAGAATTATAATTAGTTTATATCTCATATTGCCTCCTTATAACGGAATATTAGCGTGTTTCTTAGGCGGTAGTGTATCTTTCTTTGTTGCTAAAGATTGCAATGCTCTGATAACTCTGAACCTTGTGTTTCTTGGCTCTATAACATCATCTATATAACCGTACTTTGCTGCAACATAAGGAGAAGCGAATTTTTCTTTGTACTCTTGCTCTTTTTGTGCAATAAATTTCACTCTTTCTGCGTCATCTTTAATTTCGGCAATTTCTTTGTTGTGAAGGATTTCAATTGCACCTTTAGGACCCATCACCGCTATTTCAGCAGATGGCCAAGCGTAATTAATATCGCCTCTTAAATGTTTAGAACCCATCACATCGTAAGCGCCGCCATAAGCTTTCCTTAAAATTACCGTAATTTTAGGAACGGTTGCCTCACCGTAAGCAAAGAGTAATTTTGCTCCGTGAATAATTATACCGCCGTATTCTTGAGCTGTGCCCGGTAAGAAACCGGGAACATCAACAAATGTTACAACCGGAATATTAAAAGCATCACAGAATCTCACAAATCTTGCTGCCTTTCTCGATGAATTAATATCTAAAACACCCGCCATATAATTTGGTTGGTTTGCAACCATTCCTACAGGCTGACCGTTAAATCTAGCGAAACCGACCACAATATTTGGTGCGTAATGCCTGTGTATTTCTAAAAATTCTGCATTATCTACAACCGCATGAATCACATCTTTAACATCGTAAGGAATCTGCGGATTAGATGGTATTATTTGATTAAGAGAATCTTCAAGCCTGTCAATCGGGTCATCGCATGCCATAACCGGGGGATCTTCTAAATTGTTTTGCGGAAGGAAACTCATCAATTTTCTAATCAACATAATGCCTTCTTCTTCATCTTCGGCAACTAAATGAGTTACGCCCGATTTAGTACCGTGAACATAAGCACCGCCTAATGATTCTTCGTCAACATCTTCTCCGGTTACAGTTTTAACAACTTTTGGTCCCGTAACAAACATATAAGAAGTATCTTTTGACATCACAATAAAATCAGTTAAAGCAGGGGAATAAACCGCACCGCCGGCACAAGGTCCAAATATTGCCGAAATTTGTGGTACAACACCTGAAGCAATTATATTTCTTTCGAAAATTTCAGCGTAACCGCCCAAACTTTTAACGCCTTCTTGAATTCTTGCACCGCCTGAATCGTTTATCCCGATAACGGGAGCTCCAACTTTTAGTGCTTTATCCATAACTTTACAAATTTTATTGGCATACATTTCAGAAAGGGAACCGCCAAAGACGGTGAAATCTTGCGAAAATACATAAACTAACCTGCCGTCAATTGTGCCGTATCCCGTAACAACTCCGTCTGATAAATATGCTTGTTTATCTAAACCGAAATCAATACATCTGTGTGAAACAAACATATCAAATTCTTCAAAACTGCCCGGGTCAAGAAGTAAATCTAATCTTTCTCTTGCTGTAAGTTTTCCTTTTTTGTGCTGGGCTTCAATTCTTTTTTCTCCACCCCCCATTTTTGCCTGCTTGCGCAGATCCATCAATTCTTTAATTTTATCCTGTCTCTTATACACATCT
>JACSRR010000115.1 GCA_014879635.1 Ignavibacteriaceae bacterium
TCTTTTTTCTCGTCAGTTTTTTGGACTACATCTTTCTCTTTTCTGACAATTTTTTTTGCCTTCGAACTCTTTTCTTTAACAAGCCCGGCTTTGTCTGCTTTTTTTGTCGAAGTTTTCTTAACCGTAGATTTTTTATTCTCATACCGGTTAGATTCTATAATTTGCTCTTTCTTAAAATACATCTCGTTCACAGATGCAATAAATTTGTCGTATTCAAAACCTGATTCAACAGATAATTGATTAATTGAGTTTAAATAACCCGTAATTCCGGTGAGAATTAACTTAAAATTATCCGGAAGTTGAATATCACCCGACTCCTTTAGAACTGAATTTTTAGAGGTAAACCTGTAAAGGTTAAAACTATAGACCCATTTGAGGAGAATCTCTAAATTTTCTTTTCCGTAGTAATTTACCCCGTTGTATGAGTTTAAACCGAGAAATTCTTTTACCTCAGTTTTTTCTAATAACTCAACCGTCGGTAATTTTCTCGAATTAATAGAAGTTTCACTCCCTGCAGGGTTAAACATACCTTTTCGGTCAAATATTTCATCGGCACCTTCAAATATATTTAACAAATCAAATTCGGTTTTAATTTCATTATACCTGTCACTCAATCTTAAAAGACTGTGCCATACCGGTTTGTTTAAAAGTAAACCTTGATAAAGTTCGTAGGCTCCTTTATTCTTAACTTTTGATAATGCGCCTAGTATTTTCCGTAAAACTAAATAAATATTAAGCAAGCCGGCATAAAGAGAACCGCGTTCTGCGTCATTTGTAACAAAGAAAGAAAATGCAGTTTCAAGCTCTTTGTCACTCTTCTTAAACTCGCTCTTTAGGTAATTTTTTAATTTCGCTAATATTTTAAGGTCATTTAATAACGAATCCAATATTTCGTTTGAATCTAAAGATACTTTCAAATATTCACATAACTCGCGAACAGAATCACGGAGTTTAATTTCCAAATCTTTCGAAAATTTTATTCCGGGAATCTGACTGTCATCACTATTTTCAAGCAAATACCTAAGCTCATTTACGGGCTCTTTCGAAATTAACTCACTTATCGATTTATGAAACGGCTCTAATCTCAATTCTTTTATCTGCATTTCAATTGAAGTAACTCCGCTACCCGCAAGAAAATCATAGACTCTTCTATATTCACCGGTGGTGTCTATAACCTCTTTAAAATCGAGGAAAACACACGATTTATACCCGCCGAGCGAAATTCTAAAGCCATCCGAATATAACTCTGTTCCTGTTCTAATAAACTCTTTTCCGGAAATATAATCACGATAAATATAAAAATAACCTTGAGAATTTTTAATACCAAGATAATTCACTAATGTTTTATATTCCAATTCATTTGGATTTGCCTTTTCATCTTCTGCAAATGCGTTCTCCCAATCAGGGTCTTTACTCTTATCTTCAATATAAACAGCTTTACTTCGCTTACCCGAAGAATTTCTAATATAGCCCATTGCCGGGAAATATGAATTATTGTAGAAGACTAAGGTTTTTTCATTTCCTGAAGAGTTAGTAAATGCGAATACATTATCATTAATTGTTCTATTATCCGAAATATAGTCAAACAACTCAAAACTCTTGGCTTCGCTAAAGATATATCTTTTACTTAAAATTGGGAAAATCTCTTTCGAATGCCTGTAAATCAAATACTCATCCGGTTGTTCATTATAATAAGCCCGTTTGTACTCCATACCGTACTTTTCGGTTAGACCCTCAATTTGACCATGAGCAAACATAGGAAGCCCGGGTAAAGTACACATCATCACACAAATTCCGAAATATTTATCCCCCTTTCCAAACTGATTTACTGCAGTTTCTTCATCGGGGTTACTCATAAAATTGACATAACGCTTTAAAATTTCGGGGTCAAATTCAATAGTGTTCTTAATTACGGAACGATACTTGGCATTTTCTTCTTTCATCATCATGTGCATAAAAGCGGAATTATACACGCGGTGCATACCCAATGATCTTACAAAGTAGCCTTCCATAAGCCAGAAAGCTTCGGCTAATAACAGAGTATTTGGTAATTCTTCGTTTATTCTATCAACAACTTCACGCCAAAATTCATTTGGCATAAGTTTGTGGAACAACTGTTTTGTAATTGCATAGTCTGCTCTTGACGGAATTGCTCCGCCCTGACCGGGAACAGGATACCACAACCTTTGATAGTGTTTTTTTGCTAAAATCATAGCGGCATCAAAACGGATGATCGAAAACTTTTTAGCCACTTTCATAATTGTTTGAATGAGTTCTTCTCTAACTACAGGGTCAAGTAAGTTAAGTTGAGCAGTATCGTTCCAAGCCATATTTGTACCGTCGTTACCATGATAAATATACCTGGTTTGCTTGGTGCGTTTGTCAACATGTCTGAAAACCACGGCAGCATCTTGCCGGGTGTAATACTTGTCTTCAATTTTCAATTCAACTACTTCGTTATCCGAAAGATTTGGTCCGGTAAAAGTATAACTGGGGAACGGTGGTTCTTGAGTTTGGATAAAATATTCAGGTCTTTCCACCGTCCATTTTGAATATAACCCTGTGTGATTTGGCACCATATCAGAAGCTAATCTTATATTTCTAAGTGCACATTTAGCTTTTAAAACTTGATAAGCCGGTTCTCCGCCTAATACCGTTGCAATTTCATAATCATAAAGTGAATAAGCTGAAGATGTAGCATCCGGATTTCCGCAAAATTGTTTAATCTTCATTGAAGCGTCACTTCTTTCCCAAATTCCGATCAACCAAAGTGCGTTAAAATTTCTGGAAGCAAGAATATCAAGCTCAGAATCCGGTATCTTATCTAATGTATCAATTTTTCTACCGTAAGTTTTTGAGAGCTGGTCAAGCCAAACAAGTGTATTCTTGGCAATCATAACTACATTGGGCATCCAATCAATATCGGCTGTAAATTTTTCTTCCTCTACCATATAAGTGAGCTCTAATTCATCCCACTCTATATTTTTTTTCTTACCCGATTTAATCTGCTTCTTGATTTTTTTTAGCAAATCAGGTTCAATTTTAAATGAGGGAACAGGAGGAGATCCTTTACCGCCGTGAGGTACAAAAAGTTTTGAATCTTCGTACAAAAGATCCGTGCCCGAAAGAATTCTATCCTCTACCTCAGTTTGAAGTTCAATACCCCAAAACTCTTTAAATGAAAGAAGTTGCTCAACAATTCTATCCGGATTTTCAAGAATTACTTTTTCGAGTGCGTCAATCAGAGGCATATTTAATGATTTAACGGGAGGTTCTTTCGCAAAAAAGAGTTTAGTTTCAGCAACAAATTCCTTGTATTGCGTTTTTTTTACTAAAGGTTCATTGTCAAACAACTCTTTTAAAGAATTAAATGCGGGGTTCAGGTTCTCTAAGTGAAGAATTATCAATTCTTCTATAATAATTTCTTTGTTTGATTTGCCGTTAGTGAAAGATTTTAGAAATTGGTCAGTAGTCTGCGATTTTTTATAAACCTGTAAAGGGGGAAACTGATTAATAAACTCCTTTAATATTTTAGAAAATTTATCTTCACCAAGTTTTTCTGAAAGATATTTTAGAGAGCGGTCAAAAACACCGGGATTATCATTTTCTTCATACCCCTGTAAAACCATGTGGATAAGTTCATGAAGTAAACCGAGTGCATTTACCTGTCCCGGGGTAACATAACCTGCAGTAGTTTTAGTTTCTTCCCTTGTTTTATTTATTTTATCGGCTAATTTTCTTGCTGACGCAAAATTTTGAACAATTAAAGTACCACGCTGAGAGAATATATTTTCGTCAAATTGATATTTTTTTCGTGAGTCAGCGGAAACATGGAAATATTTGTCAATACTTAATAAAGATTTATGCCTTGAAAATTCAGGTAATCGAATTACCATATCTACAACTCCGGTTTTGAATAAGCTTCAAAAGAATATTTTTAGTGAACTTACAAAATAAAAAACCTTTGGTAAATATTTGCATTATTATTACCTGTCTCTTATACACATCTGACGCTGCCGACGACGGAGAGAGTGTAGATCTCG
>JACSRR010000468.1 GCA_014879635.1 Ignavibacteriaceae bacterium
AGATGTGTATAAGAGACAGATACCAAGCCAAGCCGCAATTTGAACAACAGTATTATGCAGGTGAGAGTGGGTTTCTTTGTCTAAGGGATCGCGATATTTAATAAAATCTTCACGCAAGTCAATTTCCCCCGTTCCGAAGATTGGATTAGCGGTGGCAATTCTGAAACCAATTTTCCACATCGCAAAACGGGTTTGATTAGTTTCTGAATCCGGGTCAACTATTGATAATATTCTACTCCGCTTCATTTCGGTGAGATATAATTTATTTTCGCTGAGCGAAATTGAAAAAGGTACAAAGTCAAGTTTCACTTCGGCAATTGTATGAAGATTATTTAACGAATCTAAGTTCCAGACATACAATCTACCGTCGGTTAAACTTGCTACAATTCGATCACCTTCCTTAAAAATCCGGTTAATTTCGCCCGATTGATAAGGAAGTTTAACTGCTCCCGTCGTTCCCGTTAGCGGATTAAAATAAGTTAATGAGTCGGTTTGATTATAAAAAAATGGGATATACCCGTCAAAAAAAGCAAATCGCAGATTTTTATCGTTCACTTGCATTGATGATAGTATTTCGCCCGGTAAACCTGAGTTGTTTTTGAAAATCGAGAATCGGAAATCTTCTAAACCGCAAAGAATAATAGAATCATTAATGTGAACGCTTCTCCCCTCTTCTAATTTAACTTTTGACGAGATAATATCAGAATTTGGCAAATTTGTAAATACGGATAGCCCGCTATCGGCATCAACAGCGTAAAGTATATCTTTGTAAGCCGTGAAGAAAATAGTTAAACCTGGTGAAACAAAATCAATTAATTTTTCAGCGCCTTTTCCAGTTATTTTTTGCATACTCATTAAAGTACTTGTATGAAGCGCCACAAAAATCGAATCGTTAAATCTCTTTATTTCTTTTACCGGAGCAGGTGATTTATAAACCTCTTTTAACGAATTATTTTCGAATTCAGAAACTCCGTTTGAAAATTCTGCAACAAATAATTTTCCGGCAATTGGTAAAGTTGAATACCCATAACCCAAAGTTTCGACTGTTTCTTGAAGTTCTAAGTTTTCGTTTAACTCATAAATTGATAACCCCGAGTAGTTTTTTTGCGTAAATATCACAACCACTAAGAGAATAGCAGCAAATGCGATAGTTTTATAATATCTTCCAACAATCAAAACTGTTAAAGCTCCTGCAATAAAACCAAGCCAGCCGGTTCTTTTATAAGTTGCAAACATTGCAACTACCGAAATCACCAAAAGAATCGCATAAATAATTTTAGATTTTAACGATTTGGAGACCAAGAAAAATGAAAGTAAGATGATTGAGGTAACCGCAAACATTTGAACCGTAGTTATTGTGTGTTGTAGTACGGAAGGACCATCGTTTGTAAATGTGTACATATTGCGGCTATAATGATCAAAAGCGTAGTACAAATACATCACTTCAGAACCGAGAGCAAAAACCACGAATGTATAAAAGATTATTTTAGCATCCTTAAAATCTTTTATGCCCGACATTAGTACATAAGCCGTTGGCATCAGTAATAGTTTTTTTAGAAAATACTCAAAACCGCCTACCAAATTACTGTTGTAAATAAGCGAAACAAGTTCAACAGTAACAAAAACAACAAAAGCGACCTCTAATCCGGTCTTTTGACAGATATTTTTGTCGTATTTAAAATAAATAATCGTTAAACAAATAAGAGCAAAATAGTAACCGAGCTGATTAAAAAACAGAGCGTTTGTAAGCGTAGCTGCAAACAGAATTATTCCGTACAACGCAGCTTTTTCTAAACCTTCTCTTTTCAACATTTCACCCTCTTTTGTTTTGTGTTTTGCGAGGAATTATTTCTTTCAGGTATCAAAGTTTTTCGGTTTTCAACTTTGATTTCGAAATCACCGGCATTCAAATTATACAGAAAAAACTTAGTTAAATTCAATTAAAAATCCTCTCCGCTTGAGCCGCATCGATAAATTTTCCTTTGTCAATAATTTTCTTGATCAATACTTTATAGTGACCACTTTTTGCAAGAATTTCATTATTCCCGAATATGATAAGTTGCTCTCTTGCCCTTGAAACTGCAACATTTAACTTTTTATCTACTGCTTCGGGGTTAATTAAAGGTGAAATTAAATTTATATCTCTTTCTAAATTTGAGGCCATAGAAATAATAATAACTTCTCTTTGTGAGCCTTGAAATCTTTCGACAGTGTCAATCAATAATTTATCGAAATCGAAATCATCCCCCAATTTAAGCATAATATTTTGAATTTGAGAACGCCAAGGTGTTATGATTCCAACCTCTCCGTTTTCAATTAAATCCGGTTGTTCCTTTTTAATAAAATTAATCAGATTTGAAATATACATTGCCTCTCTATCATTTTTTTTATGCTCGTTAGAATATCCTGAATCAACAAAAATAATTCTCGATGTTTTAAGAAGTTTTGAAAGAGAGTTTCCGGTATTAAAATTATAAAAATTAAAACCCATTTCTTGAATATCCCTTCCGGGTATTAATTCATTGTTATAATAACGATTAACTAATTGAGCAATATCCGAATGCATTCTGAAATGAGTATTTAACATCCCTGTAGCATTTACCCAACCTTTACTTTTACAAATCTTAAATAATCTCTCAAATAGAGAAACCCGTAAATCTTTAATTCCAACAGTATTTAGATATTCATTTTTTACACTTGCTGTTTTTTCATCTTGTGTAGAAACAGCGGGCAATTGGTTTTGGTCACCAATAAGAATAACCTTATTAAATTTGACTAAAAGACCGGTAATTTGCGGTTCTAAAAGTTGTGATGCCTCATCTACAATTAAAATATCAAAATTAATTAAGGATGAAAGTTCTTGATACCTTTTCGAAAAAGACGCAGCCGTTGAAATAAAAACCCGAGTTTTTTGAATTTTTGATTTTAATTCTAAAGCATTTGAGTTTGCCGTAATTTGCGTAATCCCTTCCGTAGATGTAGAAGATATTGAAAAATTGATAAAATTAAAATTGTTGCTTCTTAATTTGTCTGAGATTTCAACTACCGCTCTATTTGTAAAAGCTAAAATTGTTATATGTCTATTTTCACCCTTCGGTGAAAGATAATAATGAACCAAATTTACTAAGATTGTTGATGTTTTACCTGTACCCGGTGGTCCTTGTAGTAAAAAGTAACCGGATGACTTAATTGCCTTTGTTAAATTTTCAAATTGATTATCATTTAAACTTCTACCTGTTAAAAAATCATCTCTTGTGAGTTCTAAATTGTCTTCAAAGCCGGGTTCTTTTAAGCCTAAGAATAAATCTTTTTTCCCAAAATTATCTGAAACAAATTCGAAAAGATTTTTACACATCTCTTCGTAATTTGAGTCAATAAAATCTAACTCGATTACAAACTTATTACCCTTTGATAAGCTCCTAGAATTAGTTTGTTTATTCCGTAATCGAATTTTAATGATAGAATTTCCGAAACTAACGAGTGAACCTTTCATGATTTCGTATTTCAAAGGATTATCTTTAAATCTCTCGGGATAAATTAAAACTGCTTCACCCGTTCTGAACCTTGATATTTCACGGTTCAACCTTTTAAGTGTTACAATACCTGTTTTGGGATCAAAATACTCCAACTCAAGATTATCTAACATTGAATCGCGTTGCTTTTTTGTGAAGGGATCATTTTTCCAAAGCGATGAAAACCCGTCTGAGCTTTTTTCTTCATCCCTATTTGATCCACCCATTAAAGCAATTCTCATTTCCTTTAAAATAAAAGATAAGAAATTATCAAAATACGCTTTTTCTAACTCTGATAATATTGAATAAACATTATAAAATGCTATAAGTTTATTATAGAAAAAACCATTAGGTTGAAAGTAAGCCGGGTTTAACAGGCTTAATGAAGAAAAATCACCCTCACAAAGTTCAAAGATAGTTTGAACAATTTTATTTCTGCAGTGAAGAACCTGTGCTTCTAAAAAAGTTTGATTGACTACATTTCTTCTAGGATTCAAATTATCCCTACTGTAAAAAATTTCTGTTAGACCGGTCCGGTTATTTCCGTAAGTTGATTTAAGAAGAAGATTGTAGATAACACATTGCATTTTGTCAGCTTTCCAAACATCAAACTGAGGTGGATTTGAGCTCTTTAATTCAGCAATATCAATTTTATCTTCATCAATTTCATTCTTAAACACCACATCAAGCCTTCCCGTTAAGCCATACGATGCTGAATAATAAGTAGGTTCTATTGCCCTTGGAGTCTCTTTGATTGAGTCAGCAAATCTTTGTAACTGAGGTAAATGTTCATTCCTGATTGATTCTTTTAGTTTGTTAACCTCTTCAAGATTTATGATAGTTTGAATAGCATTTTCCTTAAAACATTCTTTGATTGCGGTTTCAAAGTCAAATTCAGGTTGTGTCAAAACTTTATCTAACAATGAATTAACCATTGAACCTTTTAACATATTAACAGACATTTTTACGGGCAAAATGAAAGACAAAATAAAATTTTCAGGGTAAGTTCCTCTATTTTCAAAACAACTTGCCACTTCTTTCGCTTCAATAAGAAAATCAGGCTCAAGAACAATTAAAGTATTACCTGTGCTACTATAAAGGTCAGGTTTTGCAGGATCAAAAGATAAATTAAAACAATTTATAATTTGATGTGCTTGAATATTTTCTGCGTAAGAATAGAAATCTTTACTGCCTTCATCAGAAGCTTTACCCCAAAATCTTATAGAAATATTTTCGCCTGAAACATCATTAATAGCTGCAATATCAAAGTAAATACTTTCTTGACTTGTTTTGTTTAATGCAGAAACACTTTTGACAACTATTCTTAAAAAAGTGGTTATCTCACGGTTTGATGATTTATAAGTCTTTTTAAGTGTATTTAACTCTAAATCTTTGTAAATTGTGAGAATTTCAACAGGAATCTCAATTTGTGAGAAATGATTAATTATTGAAGCTAAATTTTGACAACAACTTTTATAATCTTCTTCAGCCGGAGTCATTTCGGAATTATGAATAAGATTATTGCAAAATGTTCTCAATTGATTAGATAAATTTACAATCTCAACAGGTACCGAATATTTCTGAAACACATAATTGGCTCTTGAATGAATACTGGAAAAATACCTGTCTTCTTCAGCCGTCAACTCTTTGTAAAGCGCCTCAAGAATATTTCTGATGTGCCTAACTTTCTCGTTATAAGAATCGGGCTTTTCAATAAGAAGAGTTAGTCTATTATAGTACTCTAAAGCGTTGTTTTCAGTCAGTATTGCCATATTCCGGTAGTTCTAATCAATATCTTCTATAATGTCTATTCCGCTCGGCATTGGTAAATAGAATTTAACGGGCTGAACTGTTCCGTCTCTTCTAACTTGTCTTCTGACAGTTTTATTGATAATTACACTATGCTCAATTTGAATATCATCCTCAATAACAGAGCCAAAAATGTAGCTAGTTCCTTTAATTAAAACATTAGAACCAATAATTAATGGGAATTCATCACTTCCGGTCATATTTACAGATGATTCAATTTTTGTACCGTTCCCAATTGTGATATTTCCTTTTATGATATCTCCCCATGAAATTTGGACATCATCGCCTATAGTAAAGGTTTGATGCGGAAAAGTTGATAACCACACTCTATCAGAAACTTTGACATTTTTGCCGAAAATGATATTTCCGTTAATGTTACCGCCTCTTCGTATATTTAATCCATAGTTTATTTTGACTCCCCTGCCTATTCTTGTCCCCTTTCCGATATATATATCAAGCGGAATTCCGATGGCATCAAGCTCTAAAATTTCTTCTACAATTTCTTCCTCAATAAAAAAATCTGAAGGGTCTTCAATCTCAATTATGTTTTTCAATTTATCATAAACTATCTTCTGATGGAGTTTTTCCATCTCCTTAAGAACAGTTTTATCATTAAAGCCCATAACAACATATTCTTCTTCAGGGCTAACGGCATCAACTGAATATCCGGCTTTGTTAAAAATACCGATTAAATCAGTTATATACAGTTCTTTTTGTGCATTTTCACTTGAAATTGAAAAAACAAGCTCATTCAATTTTTTACTATCGAAAGCATATACTCCGGAATTATATTCCCTGTTTTCGATTAATTCTTGCCTCGAGAAAGAGTATTTTTTCCCGTTGTATTCTGTAATATAAGGTGTGTGTGGATCGATTGCCAAGATATCTTTATGCTCAATAATTTCTATTACTTTGTTAAAATCTTCGCCGCTATCTGCGCCTTCAACATCTTTATCTTTAACTCTTACAATTCTACCATAGCTGTTTTTTGAAACATCACCCTCATACTGACCGGTTAAAACCATCATATCTGAGCCGGAACTTTTGAACGACTCTCTAAATAAATTAACTGTTTTGCTATCAATCAAACCCATATCACCGGGAAAAACATAGATGATGCCGTCAAATTTCTCTTTATTTATTTTTTCTAAACCGATCTGAACAGCGTGACCGGTACCTAACTGATTTTCTTGATAAGCAAATGCAACTTTATCCCTTTTTCCAAAAACTTCAATAACATCAAGAGCTTTAATGCCCACAACAATGACCGTGTTCATTTCAAAATTCTTTGAGTTACAAGCGTTATAAACCCTTTGAACGGTGGGGATACCCCAAATTGTATGAAGCATCTTTGAACGGTTTGATTTAATTCGCTTCCCGTGCCCCGCAGCTAAAATTACAGCTACCTCTTTTAATTCATAATTTAACTCTGAAGTAAATTCAGAAGCTTTCGCATAAACTTGCGATGAATATTCTTGATCCAATTAAAATCTCCTTATTTAAAATTTTCTGTTATTTTGATTCATCAATCCATTTTTTCCACTCTTCAGGTACAAAACCACAAGTCACTTTACGCCCGTTTCTTACAAGAGGAGTTTTCAATAATAATGCGTCAGCAACAAGTTCTTCTCTAATGTTGAATTTGATATATTCCAAATTTCTTTTTTTAAATTGTTGCCCATCTCTATTAATAAGTTCTTCGGGAGGGATGACTGCGGCAATGTTTTCGAATTCACCCTTAGAGATTCCAAACTCTGCTAAATCTTTAAAATGATACTTTATTCCGCGTTCTTTGAAGTACCTTTCTGCCTTTCGCGTATCTTGGCATTTTTTAGTTCCGAAAATCTGAATATTTAAGCTCATAAAAAAGTAAGATATTTATTTTTTTTGACGTAATTTTTTATATTTTAGGTTGTTAAGTCTCTTTAGATAATGTATTTTAACAATATTATAGTTAATTTGTACTTTATTTTTCAAAAAGGTAATTAACACTTCATCACCGGGAGAAAAAGTTAATGTCGTTTCTGTCTTCAAAAAAAGTCGAAAAACTGACTCAAGATAATGAAAAACTTAGTAAAGAAATAGCAAAGCTCAAGCAGCTTAATGACAAATTAACCAGAGAAAGCGGTGAAATACGCTTAGAAAAGGGAAATTTATTATTAGAGATTGATTCTTTAAAGAGCCAACTTAATTCTTTTATGGATAAATTTGTTGACATTGAAGAAATGGAACGAAAAGTTGAAACCATAAAGATTGAAATTAGCAGTTTAGAGATGGAAAGAAACACTCTTTCATCAGACCCTGATAAACTTTTACTGCTCGGTCAGGAAAATCTTGAAGATTTGAGAGCCGAAATAAAAGAATCTGAGAGCAGGAAAGAATTTTTAGCTACCGAAGTGAATATGTTAGAGCGTAAAATTGTTGAAAAACAAGATTATTACGATAAACTTATGCTTAAATTTGATGAATTGGAGAAAGGTTTTATTCCTCCCCCTGCTTTTGCTGCCGGTTCTCCTCTTTCTTCGGATTCTAATTTTGATAGCAATAGCACCAATAATCTTCAAACCGAATTTGATTCTCTCCAAGAGATGATGCTGTCATTAAAAGCCGAAATAACTGAACTTACGGTGACTAAAGAAACTCTCAATGACGAATTGTTTAACCTTAAAACAGAAAAAGACCAATTAACAAGAACCCGGGCAACCTTCATTTCAGATTCGATGGCTATTCCCGGAGAAGGTTTATCCGATTTCCTCAATTCACGAATTGAAGAGTTACAATCAGAAATCGGCTCTCTTCAAGCTGAAATTTCAAGAATGAATATTGAGCATTCTAAGGAAATTGAATTAAAAGTAAGTGAAATCGAAAAGCTACAAATTGAATTATTAGAAAGAAATTACTCGGGCAATCAATCTTCAGGAACACCCGTATCCGAAGATATAGCAGAACTTCAAGCTACAATTGAACAGTCAAGAGAGCAATTGGAATCAGTTGAAGAATATTACCGTAATGAAATTGCAAACAAGAATTTTGAGATTGAACAATTAAAAGAGCAGATTAGCTTACTTTCAAATTCTGACTCATCTGTTATACCAACTGTTCAAAACATTTTACCATCAGAGGGCATTTCGTTAGAAACCTCTATTCTTAGAAGTCAACTTGATGAGATAGAAACTAAATACCAAAGCGAACTTGAAGAAAGAAACAGGGAAATTGAATCTCTTAAAATGCAAATAGCTTCTTCCGGTTTAAGTTCTTCATCCGGTGAGTTCAGTTTTAATATTGAACCTTCGCAAAGTGAAGAATTTGACCAATTAACTAAAGAATTGGCTGCAAGTCTTTCAGGAATACCCGAAAAATCACAAAATGAAGCTTCCGCTGAAGATGAAATTAACCTGTTAAAATCTGAACTTACTAGTCTCCAAAATCAATTTAACCAAAATTTGGAAGATAAAAACAGAGAAATAGAAGCACTCAAGGCACAAGTTGAACAAAGCTCTCTCCTTAATATTCCGCAGATTCCCGGATTTGACTTGAATGATTTAAATTCATCAGAATTTTTAAATGTCGCTAAAGAACTTCAGGCTGAAATGGCTGCAGAATTTAGTAAAAGTACCGATGCCGAGCTATTGAGGTTAAAAGGAGAAATTGTTGAGTTAGAAACCCGTTTGACTGCCGAAATTGCAGCTAAGGATGAAGAAATAATTAACCTTAAACAACTGTTTGAGAATTCACGGAATTCAGAAGTTAAAACTCAAGAAGTATTTGACGAGCCTGAAATCAACAAAATTTTTGAAGATAGAATTGCCGAACTTCAGAATATCATTAATGAATACGAAAGCCAAACTCTAAAAATTGAGGATTTCTACAAAAATCAACTCGATTACAAAAATTCACTTTTAGTAGAATTAAATGATAAAATTACTTCCTTACAGAACTCTCTGAACAGTGATATAGAAATCACTCAGGATTCTCCGGCTGATTCTAAATCTGAAACAAAAGATTCTGACTTTTTGAAGCAAGACCTAACCGATGAAATTGATGCCCTTTCTTTACAAAGAGAGTTGCTATTAGAGGAATTAGCTGAACTTGAAAACAAAAAAAATACTTTATCTGCTCAACCTGAAACAAAAGATTCACTTCCGGAAGAAAAAGAAAATATTTTAACAAGTTTGAATGAAGAATTAGAGTTAAAGAAGTTTGAATTAGACAACCTTAATTCAAGATTGCATGAAGTTAATTCTTCAGTTATAGAAAAACAAAAGCATCTTGAAGAGTTAACCGAAAAAGTTCAAGAACTCTCGGGTAAAAAAGAAGATTTGCTTGGCGAGATTAATAATCTTACCGATGCTGCCGTTCCCCCGGAAACTATTCAAAAGTCACATTTGGCTGTTGAAGAATTAAGTTCTAAATTATTTAGTGAAAAAGAAAATATAGCAGATCTCTTTAAGGAAAAAGAGAGTATTCTAACTGAAATAATGGAAAGGAAATCTGAATTAAATTCTCTCCTTTCGGAAATAAAATCAAATCAAGAGAAGCTTGGTTTACTTCTTACTGAATTTAACGGAGTAGAAGCAAACAAAAAAGAGGTTGAAAACTCATTAGTTAAATTAGAATTTGAAAAAACTTCGCTTGAAAACTCAATTCTTTCACTCAGAGAAGAAGAAGTTAAACTTAATTCTCAGCTCGATAAAATTGGTGATAGAATTGCTCAGCTGGAAGAATCTAAGCTTAGATTAGAACAAACAAATTTGAATCTTGAAGGATCGCTTGCCGATGTGGTTAAACGCTTTAATGAAGACTTAGAGACTTCAAAAAATCAAATTCAGAACATCAAAACTGAATTATTAGAAAAAGAGACCAAACTTAACTCTTTAAATAAAGCTATCTCAACTAAAGACATTGAAAAAACCGAAAAAACAGCAATGGTTGAATCTTTAGAGAGAGAAATAAACTCTTTGAGAAGTTCAATAGATTCTTTTGTTGAGCAAAAAGAAAAGTCAAAGGAATCTTTGCTTCTGCTTCGCGACAGGGAAAGTAAAGCAAGGGTTACTATGAACGATATTAAACGCGAAACCACTTACTTGCAGAATAAAAAAGCAGAAGTTGAAAAAGAATTAAACCATCTCTTACTCCAAATTCAGAAACGCTATTCTGACCTTGAAGAGAGAAAATCGCAATTAGACGAAGAAATTAGAAATAGAGAAGCTTTTCTTTCAAAATTGAACACTCAACTTGAAGACGCAGAGTCTAAACTCAGCGATATAAAAAATGAAATTGAAGCTAATGAGTCTCGCAAAGATGAATTGGTAAGCCAATTAATGAGGCTTTCAAAAACTGAAAAATCGATTGATGACCAAGTATAATTCCTTGAATTTTTGAGTAATACTATGAGTAACCAATTCGAAGAAAATAACTCGCAAAAGAAAGATCATTTTGATGAGCTTTATCAAAAAAATGTTAATCTGAATAAACAAGATTTAGGTAGAATTAACACTCTGCTCGATAGAGATATTTCTGAAAAATCAACATCCGTTAAACAACTTGAAGAAAAAGAAGAATTGCTTCTTCAAAAAATTAAGTTCTATGAGAGCCGGCTTTTTGAATTAGAAAATGAAGAATCCTCTAAAATAAGTTCATTACGCTCCGTTCAAAACGACGAAGAGTTCAGGCACAAAAATTTTATAGTTCAATTACTGGACGAAAAAGATAAACTCCAAAATGAAATTGAAATCATGGATGCCGGAATCAATTCAAAAATTGATGAGATAAACACTCTCGAAAAAAAATATCAAAGAACCGAACTAGCTAAAAAAAACCTTGAAACTTTTATTATTAAACTTTCGGCTGAAGCTTTAAATTCTGTTAAAGAATATGAAAATGCAAATAATTTACTTTTCGATTTAAGGTCTGAAATTCTTGACCTAACTAAAAAACAGAATTTTCTACTGCACGATATTAAACTCAAAGAAGATAAAATTAGACTTTTGGACGAGGATACTTATTCTCTTGAACAGAACAAAATTCAGCTTGAAGAGAATATCAGAAAATTTCAAATGTCTAAAAATGAGTTGGTGTCTATATTAAAGAATTTAATGCTTCAAGAGAAATCCCTTAAAAATAACTTAGAATTTCTCTTTAAAAATCTTGAAGAAACAGAAGATAAAAAAAATATCATGAGTCTCTCTTTCATTGAAATTGAAAGAAAATTCGATTCACTTCAAAAAACTTTTAGGGATGAGATAATTAATGCAAAGGAGAGACTAAACGCAGCGGGTAAAAAATTAGTTGAAAAAGAGTTATTACTCATACAAAAAGAGAGTGAGATAAGGGAGAAATCTTATGAACTCAAAAAAATTGAGTCTGAGCTACACAGAAGAGAGAAAACATTATTATTTCTTAATAATGAAGAAATAAAACTCAAATCTAACATTGACCATTTTAATGAAATAATTCTCTCGTTGAAAGCTGAAGAAGAATTACTAATATCGCACAAAAAGTCGCTACTTTCTCAAACAGACGAAATTGAACACTCTTTGAATAAATTAACGGATAAATTCTCCGGTATTCTTTTAGAGACAAAAAATGAGTATGAAGAATTGAGCAGTCAAAAAGATGAAGCCGAAGGTCATTTAAGAGAATATGAGTTTGAACTTGAAAAATCGTTTAACGAACTTAATAGTGCTAAATCAAGAATTGTTGAAATGCGTGATCAAGTTTCACAAATAGAAGTGGAAAGGGATAATCATCAATCGAGAATTCAGAGTTTGCTCGACTTAGAGAGCACTATTAATTCAAGAAAAATTGATGAAACTGAACCGGAAAATCAAGAGATAACTACTAATTTACCTCCGGTAGCTGAAAAGGAAATAATATTTAATGTAGGTGATGCAGAAGAACTGAGAAATTTGATTAAGCAGATAGAATCCCCAGAAGAATCACCCGGTGGCGAAGTAGAAGAATTTTAGTTACTTCTAGCCCTTTTAAATATTATATTGTAAAAAGCTAAGAAAAAGTACTTAATATCAATCCATATTCCATATTTGTCGTACAGCTTCATGTACTTCATCTCGGATTCCATAATTTCATCCAAAGATTTTGGCATATCGGCATAATACGGAGGAACTAAACCCGGTCTGTGTTTAATTCTCATTTCTTTTACTTCATCATTATAAAGGCTCATATAATGAGAGCTCAAAGGTCTTACACCAACTAACTTAAGTTCACCTTTAAAAACATTTATAAACATCGGAAATTCATCAAGCCAGAATTTTCTCATAAATTTACCCCAACTTGTTACCCTAAAGTCGTCTTTAAACTTTCCGCCTTCGTCTAAATTATTGTTTTCATAGATATATTTCTGAAGATATTCAGAATAAGGGTGCATTGTTCTAAACTTGTAAACATGAATAATTTTTCCGTTCTTACCTACTCTTCTCATCTTAAAAAGCGGACCATAAGAGGGTTCTTCATTGTAATCAGGGTCAGTCACTTTTTTAGCAGCAAAGCAAGTAAAAGTCCCCATTTCTTTGTGATTGATTATCTCAAATCCGCTTGAAATTAATCTACCTAAAACTTCAGTTAAAGAAAGTGCCCTGTTGTTACCACCTGAAATTAAATAGTAAAACTTTTGTGTGAGTTTCATTTTAGGCATTACTCTGTTAAAAATAAAGTCAAACAGATAAAGCGGTGGGGCAAGATGTTTTTTATATTTGCTATAAATTATCTCTTTTCTCTGGTCAGTAGTTTCCACAATTCCGATAAAAATGCCATCATGCGGAAGTTTTTTGTTAACTGATTCGAAAAACTTATTTAGGAAACGGATATCGTTAATTCGTCTGATATTAACAAAACTTTGAATAGTCCCTTTTGGGATTGACTCCACATTAAATTTAGAAGAAGTGTGAAGAATTTTTGTGTAGGGCGAATTTATAGACGCATATTTACTTATGAATTCAAAAGTACCGATTCCGTATGTATTCGCTATCTTGTAATCAAGACCAAGATTAACAAGTCCACTATTAGAAATATCGGAAACCGATTCATCGTTAAATTTTTGTTGCATCTATTCAATACTATAAGTGAGGAAAATTCAAAGTTTACTTTTCAAAGTAATGTAATCTACACTTAATAAGTTATGATTTAAATCATACAGACAAGAGCATATCACAATATTATACCGAAAAATAAATTTTATGTGTGCAATTAATATATTAATGTAGATAAAATCAACAACTTAACAATAAATTAACCTACTTTTGCCAAAAACAGCCATTATTTTAGTAATATATTCTATTTCAGTTGTTAAAATGTTAGTTAAATCCGTTAAAAACTTCTTCACAAAAATTGATATCTAAGAATTTCTCTATTTACTACTCAAACTTTTCGCATATTCTTCAATTGTTGTTGTAGGTTTTCCGAGTTCATCCCAAGTCTTTTGAGAGGTGAATTTTTCATTGTATTTAATTAATGCTTCAACAATGTTTCCTAAATAATTAAACTTGCCAGGTATAAGTTTCATAATTTTCAAGGCAAACATTGGCGCATAGCTTATTTTTATTTTTGCTTTCGAATAATTATCTACAAATAATGTTGCGGCTTCTTTCATAGTTAATCCTACGGGACCCTGCACCGTATATTCTTTACACTCATTGCCGGGCGTGAGTTCTAAAGACTTTACAACTTGTTTCCCATAATCATTACAGCTTATCCACCAATTCTTTACAGTAGTTTCTTTAGAAATTGTCATTCTATTGTTCTGAATCATTTCAGAATTGAAAGTTTCCATTAAACTTGAAGGATAAAAAATTGTGTAAGGAATTCCGCTGTTTTTAACTTTTTTAACACATTCATGTTTTATTCTGAATACCCACCAATCAAAATTATTTACACCCTGATAGTTCATTACAATTGACGAGATCATCATTATTCTTTTAGTTCCGTTCTTTTTTGCCGATTTTAGAATATTGTCAATTCCATCTCTCTCGGGTTGAAAGTCACTTTCTTTAGAAGATTTATCTAATGCAAGATTTAAATAAACAATTTCAGAGTCTTTAAGTAATTTGTTTAAATCCTCTTCATTTTGCAAATCACCTTGAAAGTTTTCACATTCTTGAGGAAGTAATTTTTTTGCCTTTTCAATACTCCTCACCATAGCATTAACTGTATATCCGGCATTAATAAATTCTTCCGCAACCGGTTTACCTAACATACCTGTAGCACCTATAAATGCAATTTTCTTCATTTTATTCTCTTTTATTATTCATTTTTTATACTCCAAATTTACGAACAACGCAAAGTTAATTGTGAATATAGTAGATATAACGGGAGAAAATTGGCAAGAGTGGTTAAAAATGAGGTTAAGTGGTAACCTAATTTTGAGTGTAATTCAAAAATACAAGGGATTTTATGAAAGGATAGAAGGCTATAAAATTGATGCCAAAACTGCTGTCTAAATTTAAACTAATAAAAGGCTTTTTACTGCTCTTAGAACAGCAAAAAACCTTTATTTTGAGTGCTGGCGGAGGGAATCGAACCCCCGACCTACTGATTACAAGTCAGTTGCTCTACCAGCTGAGCTACACCAGCAAATATTTTTCTTATTTTTTAAATAACAGAAGACAAATATAATGAAGAGGGATAATAATTGCAATAGTTTTTAAAATATTTTTAAAGGCAGGGGAATTTTATAGCTCACAAGGGTTCATCTGATTTTTCGGTGGTAATTATCTTTTAATCTAAATTGTATGGATAGTAACTCAAGTAAGTATCGTTATTTCTCTATGTTAGAAGTTATAGTTTATACTTACCAAAGATGAGATGATCAGCTTCAACGGTCATTTTTTACATATCTTTCAAAATACTCAATTAATCAAAGATACAACACCCTATAAGGTCGTTGCGGTAACTGTATTCTTGGTTTTCTACAAAAATTTGACACCTTCAGCGCAATTTCCACAATTGTTTATCCCTGAATCGGATATCAAAAAATCATACTCTTTTTGTGAACACAGTAGGCTCGGTATTTGAATTGATTAGTGAGTTGTACAATTATAATAGAAGTAAAAAAATTTTGTAGTGCAAATTTGATCTTGGAAATAAATTCTCTGCGTACTCTGTGAGCTTTGTAGTTAGTTTATTTTGCCACCGATTAATAATATGAGAATATTTTTTAATAAACTTTTATTGATTAAATGTTACTGTAAATACGGTTCCTGCATTTTTTTGAGAAGTTACATCAATGTGAGCACCATTTAACTCACAAAACTTTTTAACTATTGCTAAACCTAAGCCGCTACCATCGTATTTGCGGGAGTAACCGGTTGATTCTTGGGAAAAAAGAGTAAATAACTCGGATAGATACTCTTCTCCGATTCCAATTCCCGTATCTATAATTGCTACTCTTGTTCTCTCGTCATTTGTGGATGATAAATCTATTTCAATAAAACCGCTTTCAGTAAAGCTAATTGAATTGTTAATTAAATTGTCAAAAATAACGGATAGAGAATATTTATCTGCCGTAATCTTCCTTTCGTTTAAGGTATCGTTTATTTTAATATGTAAAGATTTTTGGTTTATTTCGGATAAATATTTTTCAACAACGGTGTCAATAATATCCGTCCTCAGATTAATCAATTCGGGTGTGAACTTATAAGATTGAGATTGAAGTTGGCTCATATTTAACATTTGGTCAAAAGTTCTTAAAAGTCTTTTACTCCCAGTATTTAGAATTTCTATTGAATCTTTTGTTTCCTTGTCAATATCACTCTGAAGTTCTTGTTTGAGAGTTTGAGAAATCTGATGAATTAAGTAGATAGGAGTTCTAATTTCATGAGAAATTTGAGCGAGAAAAAATGTTTTTAACTTGTCAGATTTTTCTGCTTCTTCTTTGGCTTTTAGCAATTGTGATTCAATTTTTTTTCTTTCAACAATCTCATTTTTGAGTGTTTTAACAACTTTGGTTAGTTCTTTTGTCCTCTCATCAATTGTTTTTTCAAGGTTCTCATTTATAGTTTTAAGTTCGTTTTTAAGGTCAACAAGAGCAATATGAGTATTAATGCGGGCAACAACTTCTTCAATCTGGAATGGTTTAATAATATAATCAACACCACCGGCTTCAAAACCTTTAACTTTATTTACAACATCTGTTAATGCAGTCATAAAAATAACCGGAATTTCTTTAGTTACAGGAATTGATTTTAACTTTACACAAGTTTGATAACCATCAATTCCGGGCATCATTATATCTAACAAAATCAGGGCGGGTTTAGCTGCCATTGCTCTTTCAATTGCCGATGTGCCATTTAAGGCAACAAGAGGAGTAAATCCTGCTTCTTCTAATGCGGTAAAAAGTATAGAAATATTAGCCGGAATATCATCTACAATTAAAATTGTTTTCGGTTGTTGATTACTATTTATCATTATAAAATTCCTTCGCCAATTCAATTTCATTAAATATAGAATCTAAATTAAATTCTGAAGCGTATTTTTTAATTGCTTCGACAAATTCACCTGATGTTTTCCCCTCATTCTCAAACTTTTCTAAAAGATTTATTACTCCTCTAATATCACCCATTTTAGTCTTTTCAGCCATTAAATTTAATTCATCAATGGAAGGTACTTGATATAATCTCGTAACCCCATGATTATTATTGTCAGAATTAACGGTAAACTCTTCCCGTTCACGCCAAACAATATTAAGTAACTCGCCGGCAGATGATACAAGATTTTTAAACCCGTTTCTCACATCAACAGGTTTCTTTTTATTTATTTCTGACTTAAAGTCACCTTTTATGTAATCTGAATAGAAAATAATCTCAATTTCTTGATTATTTTTCTTGTGTTCAAGTAAAAAATCTTTCATTACATCAAGTGAGTCAACACCGGCAATTATTAAATCGATACCAAATTCAGACAAAAAGTATTTGTATGAAACCGAATCGGCTGATTCTAAAACTCTAAAATTTAATCTGCTTAGCAATTTTGAAAGTTGATTTCGTCTTTCTATTTCTTTGTCATAAATTAATACAGTTTTCATTTCTCCCTCATAAGAAGAGAACTTAAATTCAGTATTAGTGATTTTCTCTTTATCTGCCGGTTTATACGGCAATTTAACTGTGAAAACCGTTCCGATACCGGGATTACTTTCAACTTCAATGCTTCCCTGCATCATATCAACCAAGTTCTTAGTAATAGCTAAGCCTAATCCTGTACCTTCTGATTTGTTATTCTCACTCTCTAATTGTTCAAATGGTTGGAATATTTTAGCCAAATCTTCTTTAACAATTCCCGATCCGGTGTCACTAACTTTAAATACTATATATTTTGCTTCTGATTCTACGAGTGAGGAAACCGAAAGTTTAACTTCACCTTTTAGTGTGAACTTAATAGCATTACCGATTAAATTAATCAATATTTGCTTTATCCTTAATTCATCTGCTTTAATGTACTCCGGAAAGCTCTGAGATTCTTCAAAAACGAAGTTTAAGCCTTTGATATCTGATTTAGGCTTAACAAAACTTATTACATCGCTAAAAAATAGATGAGTGTCAAATTCCTTTTCGATTAAATCAAATTTTCCTGCCTCAATTTTCGAGAGATCTAAAATATCTTCAATTAATTTAAGCAGGTGCTCCCCGCTTCGCTTGATTATTTTAATGCCGTTTTTTTGTAGTTGAGTTGCTTTTGTATCAGTTGAAAGAATTTGCGAATATCCGATAATTGCATTTAACGGAGTTCTAAGCTCATGACTCATATTTGCCACAAATCTGCTCTTAGCCGAGTTTGCTTTCTCTGCTTCCAATTTTGCTTGATTCAATTCTTCCAAGTATTTTTTAATTTCATTTGCAGATTTAACCTTATCGGTAATATCTACACCGGTTACCCAAGAATCCCAACCCTCAATAGGACATTCTTCCGAAATATTAGACCATGAAACAAATTTCTTTTCCCTTGATTTTGTAATTAAAACAGCTTCAAAATTTTGTTTTCCTGATTGACTCTTAGATGATTTTCCTGTTAAATAATTTACGGTTTCCTTATCCGGAAAAATCTTTTCAGGTTTAAAATCATTCATTAGAACCTCTTGACTTGAATAACCCGAAATTCTTTCGCACTCGCTATTCCAAGAGATAATCTTTCCCTTGTTATCAAAAGCTATAAGCAGTACTGTCATATTAGTTACTAAAAACCGGAGACGCTCTTCGCTCAGCCTGATTAGCTCGGCAGCTTTTTTAGATTCGGTGATGTCAATTCCGACAATAATTGACCCTTTATTTTCTTCACTTTCACCAATTGTTCTCAGAAAAACCGAAAGAATTTTCTTTTCACCGGTTTTAGTAAGAATATCTGTTTCAAAATCTTCAATTTTTAATGTTACTCTGCCTAAAACTAATAACTTTTTTAGTCGGTCAAGTTTTTCTTTATTTACAATCAATTTTTCTAAAAAGCCGGGGTCATCAATAACTTCTTGACGCGAATACCCGGTAATACTTGCTGCAGCGTTATTCCAAACTACAAATTTTAGCTCTGAATCTAACACAGCAACTAAAGTATTTGCGTTTTCAATGATAATTTCTCTAAATTGATTTAATCGGGCGTTACTTTCTTCGGCTTCCTTTCTGATTTGTATCTCATTTAAAAGTTTTTTGTTTGTCGATGAAAGCTCTTCTGTTCTGATTTCTACAAGTTCTTCAAGTTGTTCGCGATATTTTGCCAAATCATCTTCAACTTGTTTTCTCTGCGTAATATTAACTGCAAAAACTAAAACACCGGTAATTTTTCCCTCAGAATCCCTGTAAGGCAGTTTATCGGTTTGTATCCATATTTTATTTCCGAAGGCTGTTTTAAGCTCTTCAATTATTGAATATTTTGGAATGCCGGAGTTAATGACCTCATTATCTTCAGATAAAAATTTAGTAGCATATTCAGGAAATAAATCCTCAGTACTCCTCCCTTCAAACATCTCTTTTGGGATACCTAAGTTGGTACACGCAGTATTATTAACTTTTAAAAACCGGTTATTATTGTCCTTTATAAAAATGAATGCCGGTGCGGAATCAAAAATTTGGCGGTATTCTGCACTACTTCTTTTTATTTTTTCTTCATAATTTAA
>JACSRR010000081.1 GCA_014879635.1 Ignavibacteriaceae bacterium
CATACAATTGCCTAAGCGTCCCTAAAGGGTGTCGTATCTTTGTTTAATTCAATATACTGAATACAATATAAAAAAGTATTTGTTGAGTTTATTCATCTCCTCTGCTATAAAAACAAATCTTCAGTTTATACACTAAAAGTTTAGCAATTTAACTAAAGTACCAATACAGGAAATTTAAAAAAGATAATTATTACAACCGAAAAATCAGGTGAGCCAAAATCTGAATAAAACAGAAATGATTAGCCCGATTTCTCAAAATATTTCGAGTAAATTGGTTAATTTAAAGGATAAATTTTCGAAATATTTTAAAGATATTATAATGGCACAACAAATTCAAGCAGCTAAAAGAACTGAAAAGATAACTTATGCAATTAGAGACATTATTGTTGTTTCTAACGAAGTTGCAAAAACAGGTAAAGAGATGTTATATCTGAACATTGGCGACCCCAATATTTATGATTTCGCTCCACCAAGGCACATGTTAGATAGAACTTACGAGGCAATGCTAGCAAACAAGAACGGATATTCACCCTCATCGGGGATTATTCCGGCAGTAGATGCAATAAAAAGGGAAGCTAACAGAAAGGGAATTAAAGAGGTTCACGATGCTTTTATCACTCACGGCGCAAGTGAAGCTATAGATATTTGTTTAACTGCCTTAGTTAACGACGGTGAAAATGTTCTCACTCCAAGTCCGGGTTACCCATTATATACTGCAATAGCAGCAAAACTTTCTGCTTACGAAAATCCTTACTATCTTGATGAGAGTAACGGCTGGCAACCCGATGTTGAGGATATCAAAAAGAAAATTAACGACAAAACTAAAGCAATTGTTTTAATTAATCCGAATAATCCGACGGGTTCTTTATGCTCAAAAGAAGTGCTCGAAGAGATAATCAAACTTGCAGATCAGCACAAACTTGTAATTTTTGCAGACGAAATTTACGATAAACTCCTTTTTGACGGTAAAGAGCATATTGCCGTTGCATCTCTTACTGATGAAGTACCGGTTATTACATTCGGCGGGTTATCGAAAAACTATTTTGTACCCGGTTTTAGAATAGGTTGGGGTGTAGTTAGCGGTAATAAAAATAAATTGGCACACTATCTTGATGCAATAAATAGAATTCTTCGCTCAAGACTTTCGGCAAATCACGCTCAACAATATTGCATTCAAGAAGCTTTAGAAGGCGACCAATCTCACATTGGCGAAGCTATGAAAAAGTTGCACATCAGAAGAGACTTAACTTTCAAAATGCTTAATGAAATTGAGGGTATTAGCTGTGTTAAACCGGAGGGTGCCTTTTATGCATTCCCGAGACTGCACACAGATAAATCGGATTTCGAATTTGTTAAAGGGTTAATTAAGGAAACCGGTGCTGTTGTTGTTCACGGTAGCGGCTTTGGTCAAGTACCCGGAACTCACCATTTTAGAGTGGTTTTCCTTCCGAACGAAGAAATTCTAACAAAAGCTTATAACGGCATTGGCGAGTATTTCAAGAAATTTAACAACTCTTAGTACTTAGAAATATAAATTATTTATCAGAAGAGGGGAGTAAATTCCCTCTTTCTGTTTTAAACTGAATTTATATTGTTTGTTTACTTTGTAAAAGTTCAAAAGCGAATATAATTTTTCAAATCTCTGCTTTTCTTATTTAGAACTATATTTTAAATTGTTGTTAAATAAATAAAGAAAAAAGTATAGTAACCAGAGGTGGAAAATGTCGATTAATAAAACACGCTCATTTTTGTACCGTCTCGCAAAAATTTTAGGAGATGTTAACGCGGTGCAAAAGGGAAAGATAGGTGAAAGAGTTGTAAGAAGGGCTTCCGGAAAGGCAACGGGAAATTTATTGGGTAAATTGATGGGTATGTTATTTAAAAAATAGTACGGTCAAAATTTTATTAGTATTAATTTTTAATGAGATTCTTTTACAGAATTGTTGAAACTTACCTGCTATTTTTTTCTATCTGCCGGATAATAATTTAACCGGAGAAACAATTACGATTAAATTGAAGTAAGAGTTAAAAAGAATACTTATTTTAAACCTGAGATGTTCCGGTTTTAATTTTAGATACTAACCGGGATAGTTGGTTTTGAATTTACGCCTAAATCAATAATTGTTAAACAGGAAGCTGATATTTTTGGGGAAGTAAATTATTTTTCAAAATGAGTCTTAAAAGCTTAAATACATTAAAAAAACAGTGAGAAAATGAATCAAGAAGATA
Source organism: Ignavibacteriaceae bacterium (assembly GCA_014879635.1). Taxonomy (GTDB): domain Bacteria; phylum Bacteroidota; class Ignavibacteria; order Ignavibacteriales; family Ignavibacteriaceae; genus BA9. Next base: position 2,230 of record JACSRR010000081.1, read on the forward strand.
TTCAAAACTTGACACATGCAGTACAAAAACTTGAAAAAACTGCATTTATTATCAAGGCTACCAACTTAATTGGGAAACCAATTGAAGGATTGATAAAAAGACTGCCCGATCATTTTCGTGTCAGTATAAATGATATTGTTCAAGCGGCGTTGTTTAAGACTCTTGATTTAGCTGTTAAAATGTCCAAAAACAGAAAAACGGGACATTTTAGCACACACAGAAATTTTAATAAGTTGATGGCGGGAGTATCAGGCGCAACAGGCGGTGCTTTTGGTATGGCAGCACTTGCCGCAGAACTTCCCGTTTCAACCGGTATTATGCTCAAATCAATTGTTGATATTGCACAAAAGTACGGTGAAAACACCAATGATGTTGCTGTTAGACTCGAATGTTTGAATGTTTTTGCTTATGGCGGACCCGGTAAACAAGATGACGCTTCAGAATCGGCATATTTTGCTATGAGAATAGGAATGGCGAAGATTGTAGCAGAGGCAGCTGAATTTTTGGCATCAAGAAAAATTGCAGATCACTCAGCTCCCGCCATTGTTAAACTCATTGCATCTATTGCAGCACGGTTTAATGTTGTGATTTCCGAAAAGGCTGCTCTTCAAGCGGTTCCTCTTGTTGGTGCGGTTACCGGTGCAAGTTTAAATTTACTTTTTATTGAACATTTTCAAAAAATTGCCGAAGGACATTTTACCGTAAGAGCTCTTGAAAGAAAATATGGTATGGAAGTAGTTAAAAGCGAATATGAAAGAATTTTAAGAGAGTTAAACGAACAAAACTAATTAAAGTGAGATTTTACAAACTCAAATAGCAAAATTACGGCATTCAATAAATAATTGTACATAATGGTTGCATATTGATAAATAATTTTGAGATAAGTTAAAATGCCGGATGATTTGGCGGTAAATCCCCAAACTATTAAACCGTGTATAAACAAAGTTGCAGCACAAATCACAAAAAAAGCCGAGATATAACCGTATTTCCCGATATCTGTATGCGATGTTGTACTTGTTCCCGCCAAATAAAAAGTTTTCTTATTCCAATTCTGCCTAATTTCATCAAAATTACTTAACAAATGGTAGCCAAAAGTAAGTCCGGTAAAACCATCGTACCAAGGAAACCAATTAAGCGGGACAAAATTTCTCAAAATTATTGCAAAGATTGTAAAAGTGGGGAGGAAATAGGGAGCAAGAGTAATAATTGCATTTGCAAATTCACCTCCAAACCCGGGCGAATAAGAAACATAGCCTCCACTTCTTTTAGTCACTACAAACTTTTTAACTTTTCTAAAGAAACAGAGGGCAACAATTGCGTGGGTAAACTCGTGTTCAAAGACATTAAACGCCTCCCATTTCCGTAGAAAAAGAAGATATAATAGTACACCTAAGAAAACACCTGTTAATAAGGGGTTAAAAATTTGCGAGTTATTAGAAAGATTAATTGCACCGGAATACAAACCCACTGCTGCACCCGGAATGATAAAAATGCTAATTGTAACTAGTATAAGTTTAATCAAAAATATTGACTTTAATAAATTTAAAAAGAATTAGAATTGTGGATTGAAAATTAAAAATAAAGAGTGAATGTTGAATCGTTTTTTGTGGTTGAAATGCAAAATGAGCGTTTAATGCCGTAGGTGTCATATAAAAAAGTAGTTGACAAAATTAGTGGGTAGATGCGAAACGCTGTGAAGGGTGAAGGGTAAAGGGTAATCCCGACGGAGTCGGGAGTGAAGGGGAAGCGAAACGCAATGAACTGAAAATTAATAAATGTCAATGTAAAATGAAATTATGACGCT
>JACSRR010000434.1 GCA_014879635.1 Ignavibacteriaceae bacterium
AATTTAGAGTTAATACTTCCTCAAAAGAAGCTGCAAATTTAATCAGATCTAAGTTTAACCTGACCGGCAAAAAGAGAACCGGTTTTCAATACCTCAAAGCACTCATTTCAGAGATTGCAAAATTTAATGTTTATGTTTTTGAATTTATAGAAGCTCACAACAAGAAAGAGAAAGCAAACTTAGAAGGGTTTTTCTTAAATCCTAATTTTATTGTAATAAAAAGAAATTCAAAGTCCTATTCAAGAGAAATATTTACCTTATTACATGAATTTGCACATTATTTGTTAGGGGCAGAAGATTTTTTTAATGCTATAGAGGATAGCTCGAATTTTTCTGAGCTGAATAAAATTGAAAGGTGGTGTAGCGATTTTAGTTTTTATTTTCTTGCGGGTGAGTATTCAAACACAATAGAAAATTTAAACCCGGATGAGAATTCTTTTCATGAACAAATCTCTTTGTTTTCAAAAGAAACACATCTTAGTAAGTTTGCCATATACTACCGTTTATACTTGAAAAAGAAAATCTCTTGGAGTTATTATGACAAATTGCAAACTAATTTGAAAGAATTATTGAGCGAAGAAGAAAAAGAATTGAAAAGAAAAAAAGAGCTTGAAGAAAAAGATAACGAAAAGAAAGCCTTTCCTGCTCAAAAACCGATAAGATCACCTCTTTTTGATAAAACTGTTTTAATGGCTTATTATGAAAATATTATAGGGGAGTATGAAGCCATTCAGTTATTAAAACTATCACAAAAAGAGGCACTTAGAATATTTCAATGATTGCTTTATTCGATTCAAGCTCACTCATTTCCTTTGTTAGATACTATTTACCCTTTGATAATGGTGGTTTTATTGACAAATTTTTAGAAAATAAAATATCAGAGGAACAGATTGTAATAATTGATGAAATTTATTCTGAATGTAGAAGGTTTGATGCCGGATTAGTTTATGATTCATTTAGTTCATTTCAAAAAAAAAGTTACAAAAGTGGAATCTTTCCATATAATACCAAGGATTTAATACCTGGTTCTAATATTTTCTATAATATGATTATAAAAGACTTTTTGAATAGTGAATTACCCATTATAAAAGAAATTCAAACACCGGAAGGTCCAAAGAATAATACTGAACTTGTTAAAATTAGTGATTTAACTCAAAGAGAGCTTGAATCGCTTAAAAAGCAATTTCTCACATCAACAGACGGTAAACTAATAATTTTAGCTGACAATCTTAAAGACAAAGAAGAAATTGTAGTTGTAACAGAGGAAAAAGAACGGAGTAATGACTCAAAAGCATTCAAAAAAATACCCGCAATTTGCAAGCTGTTAGGAATTACCTGTATTTCATTACCTGTATATTTAGAGAAATACTCAAACTTAAATATTGAGATAAGGTAAAGCCTCTTTTTACCTCCGGTAAACTCAACATCTTTAATCAAATCCCATTTCGGGAACCAAGTTGACTTATCTTTTAAAGCTATCAATTTATAAAAATCATTTTCAAGCTTAAAAGTGAAGCCAAAATTTGAACAAATTAACTTTTGATTAAATTACTAATTAAAAAAAAGCAAAATCTAACCCCCTACTTCAACACAATTAGGTCAAGAATAGAGATTTATACCTAACCTATGATGTCTGAAATTTTAAAAAATTAACAACTTATTAGAAATGAATAAAATTGCAATCATCACAGGAGTAAGCCGGGAATTAGGGTTTGGCTATAAAACGGACAAACAATTAAAAGATCTTGGCTTTACAGTTATTAGTATTGCAAGAAACATTGACACGGTTCCTAATCATGCCGGCAAACTATAAGTAATAGCAAAACAATTAGATGTTACGGATGACAGTTCTGCAAACAACTTGGCATCTGAAATTGAAAATGAATATGGTAAATTGGATGTATTAGTTAACAATGCAGGAGCTTTTTTTGACCAAAACGGCGAACCTCTTTCAACCGACCTGCAGTTTGTTAACGATGCTTTAAACACTAATCTTTTAGGTGCATGGAGAATGATTAAGGCTTTCCACAAGTTACTTGAAAAGAGTGATAGCCCGCGCATTGTTAATGTTTCTAGTGGTGCCGGATCATTTTCCGATCCTGTTTTTGGGCTTGCTAATCATTTCAGTAAAGTACCTGTTTACAGAATTACAAAACTCGCTTTAAACGGCTTAACTGTTAAAGTAGCGGCACAACTCAAAGATAGTAAAATCAAAATAAATTCGGTTGACCCCGGTTTTACTTTTCGCAAGTACTCTTGTATTTTTGAAACAAGTTTAGGTGCTAAAAACAAAAATGATGTACCGTAAAATCCGGTAGATAATAGAAAATTAAACCTTCGTTAAAGTTTGATAAATTACTGCGTTAAGATTAAACAATTACACAAAATTCTAAAAAGTATCACTTTTATAAGCCTCAAAAATTATTATTAAATTGCAGTATAAAAAAGAGGTTTTTAGATGTTCAAAAAATTATTTGACGGTTATACAAAACCTGAAATAATATCACTACTTTTTTTTTCTGTCCTTAGTGTCTCAATTCACATCTTCTCTTTAGCAATGGTAAATTACGGAATTTTTCGTGATGAATTGTACTATTTGGCGTGCGCCTCAAAGCCTGCTGCAGGTTATGTTGATCATCCTCCTTTCAGTATTTGGATTTTAACTATTTGGACTTTCGTATTTGGAGATAGTATTATCTCGATCAGAATTCTTCCAATCATTGCATCATGTATTACATTACTCATTACTTCAAAAATCACAAAAAAGTTAAATGGTTCTCCCGAAGCCTTAGTCTTATCTTTAGCCGCAGTCACCTTTATGCCTATTTTTTGGGCAATGACCGGTTTTTACTCTATGAATTTTTGGGAATATATTTTTATTCCTTTGCTATTCCTTAAAAGTTATGACCTTCTTGAGCATAAAACTTTGTCAGATTTTGTGGTCTTTGGTCTGATTGCCGGGCTTGCATTTCTAAATAAGGTTGGAATTACATGGTTTATTGCCGGATTTCTTTTGGCGTTACTTATAACCGGGCAGTTCAAAATTTTACTTTCTAAGAAATTTATCCTCCTTGCGTTGATATTTACGCTGTTATCTTCGATTTATTTTATATGGAATATTTATTACGGATTTCCGCACTTAGAGTTTATGGGCAATGCGCTCAAAATAAAATATGCCGGAGTAAGTAGAATAGAACTTATTACCGGTTCCTTTGTTCTCAACAATATTTTTAATGCAGTTTTATGGGTACCGGTATTGTTTCTTACAATATTTAGATACAAAACTCATCAAAACAGAAAAATTATATTTACCGGCGTAATTTTTTTGACTGTTTTAGCTATTTTATTAATAAACGGAAATGCTAAACCAGAATATCTTTCCCCTTATTTTATACCTCTTTTTTCTGCCGGAGCAGTTTTATTTTCTAAATTAAAAGAAACTTTGAAAAATTATGTAGTTAATGCTTATTATATTTTTGCATCTTTGTTTTTCGTTGTTGTATTGCCAATTGTATTGCCTGTTTTGCCTCAATATGCTTTAATTACTTACGGACAGACATTAAAACTTTTTCCCCCCAATGCTGAAGGTCATCAAATTGACGAACTGCCACAATTTTATGCGGATATGCACGGATGGGAAGAAATGGCTCAAAATATATCCGATGTTTATAAAAATCTGTCAACTGAAGAAAAAAGTAAAACAATTTTCTTTGGTACCAATTACGGGCAGGCATCTGCAATAATGTATTATTCGAAAAAGTATGAATTGCCAAAGGTTGTAGCCGGGCATAATAATTTTTTTCTGTGGGGTTTTACAGAGTTTACACCCGAAATTGTTATTCAACTAAGTAGCGACCGGTATGTTAGTGATTTAAACGATAATTTTAATTCGGTCGTAAAGGCAGGTTTTCATACTGCTAAATATGCGATGCCGTATGAAAACAATCTAAATATTTATATTTTGAGGCAACCTAAAGAGCCTATTTTAAAGTTATTCGAAAAAACTAAAAGTTTTATTTA
>JACSRR010000436.1 GCA_014879635.1 Ignavibacteriaceae bacterium
TTTACATTAAGCGGTGGGTTTTCAATTTTCCCCGGGTTAATTGATCAAATTTTTTATATCGCACCAAAGGCACGGTTCTATTCTACAGAAAAAATTACCGTATCAGCGGGAGCAATTTATGCCGGTATAGAAAAAAATAAATTTGGTGTTGTTTACGGCGTTGGCACACTATCCGGTAAATATGCAGCTCTTACTCTGGGTTTAGGATACGGATTTAACCAAAATGATTTTGAAGAGCACCCGGTAATTGTTTTAGGCGGCGAAGTTCAAATAGGCGAATCCACAAAACTAATAACAGAGAATTGGATCATTCCCGGTGGAAAAGTCTTTATTTACTCGTTTGGATTAAGAATTTTTGGCGAGAAGGTTGCCGGTGATTTTGGATTGTTCGGGTCATCAGAATCGGGCAGAGGTTTCCCATTTTTCCCTTGGCTCGGAATCGGATTTAATTTGTAGAGCCTCTTTTTAATTTTAGAAATCATCCGAAAAATTAACTCTTAATCTATTTTCATAGATTTAAGAACTGCCTTAATTAAGGTTAAAGAATAGAGATACATAAAATTGTATCTCTAATTTCTATTTAAGTAATAATTAACTGAGTGAATTATTCTTTGTGAAATGCAGTACCCGATCCAACCCAGGTTTTATTCTTGTTAAAATCGACACCCATCATCTTTCCTTTGCTCATTCTTGAAAGATTATTTACAAGTAGCGGTTTTTCATCCCAAATAAACATCATTCTGATTTCACACTTTGAATAACCGTCAGGGGTTAAAATTAAAGGGGCATAGTCAACTTTTTGCTGCAAAATGTAGTTTGTCCTATCGGTTATTGAGTCAAGTTTTTCTTTTGTAACTTCAACATCAACACCTGCTCCGGCAAAGGAATAAAGCGGTTTTAGAACAAAATTGTCGAGATTAGAGGGGTATTCGGTTAAATCGCTCAAGAAATAACATTCAGGAACATTTATCCCTTTCAGGAAAGGGAGTGAATATTTACTGATACGGTAAAACCAATCCGGATGACCTGCCCACTCTACTTCCAATTCTTCTTGGAAAGAGAAGGCAAATTTTGTTTCCTTTCTGTCTAACTCGTCAAAAATAACTCTGTTGTAGATTCTTTTTACAAGAATTTCTTTTCCATTGTTCATGTAGAAAAGTTTTTTTCCTTTTCTGATAATATCAGAAATACAGACAGTTTTAATACCTGTATATTGTTCGGTAACAACAAAATCAACAAGGGTTTTTTGAGAGAGCGGGTCAATTTCCAAAAGGATTACATTTTCTGGAGAGTTACCGTTTAAAATAGTTTTTTTCAGCAGTTCTTTATAAGAATCGAGAGTCAAACCGTTATAAAAACCTGTAAAACCATCCGGTTTCCACATAAATTTTTCGTAAATTTCCTGATAATATGCTTGAAAGCCGTATAGGGATGGGAAACCTTGAAGTTCAATTAACTTGGGAATATGATTGCCGTTTTCATCTAATGCAATTGCAAAATCAATTTGAAGGAAGAGTGGTTTATCATCGCACCCCGGTACACTCAAGTGTTTGGGCACACCATTTAAAGAATATTTCCTGTATTCATCAGTATCAAGTTGAGCAATAATATCATAACACGCATTTTTTAATTTACCGGTTAGCTCTTCGGACAAAAATAACGAAGTTTCACAAACTCGAAAATCAATTTTGCAGTTAGCCGCTTTATTTAGCTCCTGAACAAAATTTTCATAATTCTCATTAGTAAATCTACTGTTATACTCACTTCTAACTTCTTTAATCATTATCAGATTCCGTAAAAATTATAAATATATTTTTTGCATTTACAAAAAAATTGAACACAATAATAAAAAAGAGGCATAGCAAAATGCTATGCCGCTTAATAAAATAAATCTAAGGAAGAAAATCTTAAGTAAGATTTAATCCGTGATGAGTTTCGTCAATAATGTAATCAACTACATTTTTAGTGTCAAACGATTGCTCCCATACAGTGAGCTGCCTGTCTGCACCCGTACCCATCTCCATAATCTTATGAACGCCGGCAATTTCTTCACGGCTTCCGAGTTCATCAAGAACATCATCAACAAAATCGAGTAATTCTTGAATGAGATCTTTAGTGGGTACTTCTTCTTTCCTGCCGAAATCAATTAATTTACCTGAAATACCGTACCTTGAGGCGCGCCACTTATTTTCGGCAATTAATGCTCTTCTGTAAAGTCTGAATCCGAGATTTTGCCTAATTAGTTTATATAATTTAACAACTACGGCTTGCATAAGAGCGGTGAGGGCAATAGTTTCTTCGGCTCTCATCGGGATATCGCAAATTCTAAATTCGATTGTTGGGAAGAAGGGATGAAGCCTGATATCCCACCAAATTTTCTTTGCGTTATCAATACAATTAGTTTTTACTAAAAGATTTATGTAATTATCATATTCACTAACGGAGTTAAAATAATCGGGGATACCGGTTCTCGGGAAACGGTCAAAAACTTTAACTCTGTATGATCTGAAGCCGGTGTTTCTACCAACCCAAAACGGAGAATTTGTTGAAAGTGCAAAAATATGCGGTAGAAAATAACGGGCTGCATTCATAATATGGATTGCAACTTCTCGGTCTTCGCACCCTACATGCACATGTAAACCAAAGATTAAATTTGCTCTTGCAACAAGTTGCATATCATCAACAACCTGTTTATATCTTGGGTGTTCGGTAATTCTTTGATCTTTCCAGTGCGAAAAAGGGTGAGTACCCGCAGCCGCTATTCGCAAACCTTTTTTGATAGCTAAGGAAGCCAATGCAGAGCGTAATTTAAACACTTCAACTTTTGCTTCTTTAATATCACGACATACCCCGGTACCCATTTCAACAACAGATTGGTGCATTTCAGGTTTAACATACTCTTTTAAGAACAGTTCACCATCTTCAATAATCTGTTGAATATGAGATTTTAACTCACGAGTTTCAGGGTCAACAATCTGAAATTCTTCTTCAATACCTAATGAGAAAGTTGGGCTTTGTGCCATATTAATCCTTCTTTTTAGCTTTTTCGGGGGCTGCAGTATCTTTAACAAAATTGCCCCAAGTTGTATTAAATGCTTTTGGTTTGTTAGCTTTTGCTCTTCTAATTGCCATATTAGCAGCGGCTTCAACAACCCATTCAAAATTTTCTGGTCCAACAGATTCAATTGCAGCATCCGGAGCCGGATTGCAGAAATCTATTGCAAAGGGAACTCCGTCTCTCACCGCAAATTCAACAGTATTAAAATCATATCCTAAAGCTTCGTTTAATTTCATGACATAATCACGAATAGTTTTGTGCATCTTAGATTCGGATGAATATTTAGGATTTCTGACATATCTAAACTCATGAGGCTGTTTAGGGTCATATTCCATTAATCTAATATCTTTTCTATCGATACAATAACATCTAAAATAATCGGTAAATTGTATTTCTTCTTGCAACATCATTACCAATTGACCGGTTTCATTATAAGCTTTGAAGAAATCTTCTTTACTTTCAAGACGGTAAACATTTTTCCAACCACCGCCGGCAAAAGGTTTAAAGAATGCAGGAAAACCGATGTAATTAAAAATAGCTTCCCAATCAAGAGGATACTTTAGATTACGGAATGATTTTCCGGTTGTATCCGGCGGATGTACATTAGAAGGGAGAATAACGGTTTTAGGAACCGGAACTTTAACGGTAGTAGCCAGTGCATTATTGAAGAATTTATCATCAGCGCTCCACCAAAATGGATTGTTAATTACCGTGGTACCGCAAATAGCTTCATTTTTAAGAAAGGCTCTGTAAAACGGAACATCTTGAGAAATTCTGTCTATAATTACAGAGTACCCGCTAGGTTGATTCATAATCACTTTATCAATAGCAACTGCTTCGGCAACAATTCCTTTCTCTTTTTTAGAATTAACCCTTTCAACAAAAGCGGGCGGAAAAGTTTCTTCCATACCGAAAAGAATTCCGATTTTTTTCATGTTGTCT
>JACSRR010000324.1 GCA_014879635.1 Ignavibacteriaceae bacterium
TCCGTCGTCGGCAGCGTCAGATGTGTATAAGAGACAGCTATATCAGATTTTTTCTATGATCTATTAGCTAAAAACCGTTATAAACTGTACGGTAAAAAGGAAACATGCAGAATACCTACACCGGCAGAGAGAGCAAAATTTTTATAATGATTTAATAACTCATTAATCGAGTCCATTCTCTGTCTATTACCTCGTTAAACTCGCCCAAATCCTTCAAAATTCCAAATCTTTTCATCTGCTCGTTAGTTGGGAAGAGCATTTTATTTTCTTTGAAACTTTCGGGGAGGTATTCAAAGGCTTTATCATTTGGCATAGGATAGAGAACATGCATAATGTTTCTCGCCGTATTTTGAGGGTCTAACATAAAATTAATAAATTTTTCCGCATTTTCCCTGTTTGGTGCAGTTACGGGAATTGCAAAATTATCGAGGAACATATTTGTGCCCTCCTTTGGTATAATAAACTCAAAATTTTTTCTATCGCGAATCAATTTTAAAGCGGTTCCGGTTTCGGTTTGAGCAATTATTGCACTGCCGTTTGCTAAAAATTCTTGAGTTACACTCGATTCATATTTATAAAGCAAAGGTTTTTGTGTTTTTAAAAGTTCAAAAATCTTTTTTACATCAGTTTCGCTTGTGGTGTTAAAATCAAGATTTAACAAATAAGCGCCCGCCATCATAACTTCTCTGGCATCGTTCATCATCATGATTTTTCCTTTATATGAACTATTCCAAAGAGATTTCCACGAATCTATAGTGTCTTTAATGACATCGCTATTATAGACAATACCGGCATATCCGTAAGCATAAGGTATATAGTAGTTGCCTGTAGTATCAAACGGTAAACGCTTAAACGATTCGTTGATATGAGAGTAATTAGTAATTTTTGATGTGTCAAGTTTAGATAATATTCCTTGCTTAATCATTATTTCAACCATATAATCGGTCGGAAAAATCACATCATAACCCGAATATCCCATCTGTAGTTTGGCTAATAATTCTTCGTTATTACTGAAGTAGTTTAAGTTTACCTTGATGTTATACTTATTCTCAAATTCTTGAATCAACTCAGGATCGAGATATTCTGTCCAAATAAAAATATTTACTTCATCGCTTTTACCTACCTTAAAAGATTGATAAACAACAAGTGAAGTAAACAAAAGCAATATTACGACTAAAAATAGAGTTCTAAATTTTTTGTAAACTTTAGCTCTTTGAATTAGAATTACCGAAGTAATTGCAAAAAAAGTAAGTAAAATAAGTATGGTTGATATTGCATTAATTTGCGGTGTTACAGAGAATTTAATTAACGAATAAATTTTTAAGGGAAGTGTTGAAGCTCCTGTTCCGGCGGTAAAAAAAGTGATAATAAAGTCATCAATACTCAGAGTAAAAGCGAAAAGTGCTCCCGAAATAATACCGGGTGCAATATTGGGCAATGTTATTTTAAAAAATGTTTGAAATTTAGAAGCACCCAAATCTAAACTTGCTTCCTCAAGTCGAAAGTCAAAATTCTTAAGTTTAGCCATTACAATTAAAGCAACAAAAGAGATACTGAAAGTTGTATGAGCTAAAGCAACCGAAACTATACCAAGTGTAAATTTAATTAGAATAAAAAAGGCAAGTAAAGCAACACCAAAAACAATTTCAGGCATAACAACGGGGATGTAAATCAGGTTTCTTATAATATTTTTACCTCTGAAATCATATTTCACTAAGGCTAAAGCAATCAAAGTCCCTAATATTGTTGAAAGTACAGTGTTAATTAGTGCTATTATGAGAGAATTTTTTATGCTCTCCCAAAGTGATTTATCTTGAAGAGCTTTTTCATACCATTTTAAACTAAAACCTGTAAAAGTTGTAACCTGCGATGATTCATTAAATGAGTAAATAATAACAACCAAAACCGGGACTAAAATAAAAATCAGCATTAGAACCGTGAATAAAATGAGAACTTTACCCTTTCCGAAGTTAGTATGATTGATGTTCGTTTTATTCAAAGAATTTCCGTTCTTTTACTGTTTTTACCGGGTTCAAAATATTTTATATAAACTGAAACTAACACCAAAACTAAAAAAATCAAAATAGCCGAAATTGCCGACCCAAGCGGCCAGTTCCTTGCCTGAAGGAATTGTGAATTTATCACATTTCCGATCATATAATTATCAATTCCGCCCGCCAATTCAGGCACAAGGAAATTGCTTAGTGTCGGTACAAAAACAAAAACAACACCTGCGGCAATACCCGGTAAAGAATAAGGTAAAATAATTTTCATCAGAGTTTGCAATTTATTAGCACCTAAATCCATAGAAGCCTCCAATAAATTTTTATCAATTTTGTCAATTGATGCAAAAACAGGCATAATCATAAACGGTAAATTGATGTAAATAAATACAACAAACAACGAAAAGAGATTATTATAGAGAGGAAGGGCTGAATCAATTAACCCCAAACTGATAAGTAAATTATTAACCAAACCATTTTCACCTAAAAGTATTATAAAAGAATAAACTTTAATTAGAAAATTTGTCCAGAGCGGTAAAATTATCAATGCAGAAAGAAAAATTTTTAATTTAACCGGTGCAAAAGCAAGGAAGTACGCAACAGGGAATCCTAATATCAATGTTATAAAAGTGATAGCTATCGCAATTAGAATCGACTTAAATAAAATACCCAAGTATAAAGGGTCAAAAGCCATTGCGTAATTTTCGAAATTCAATCCTAAAATTACATTTCCGTAAGTTTCCTTAAACCCAAAACTATAGAGAATAACAATAATGAGAGGGATACACAAAAAAAGTGAAAACCAAAATAACGGTGGTGAAATTAGAAAAAAGAATCCCTTTTTATCCTTACTGTGCAATTAACCATCCGTGCTTTTTTTCCCAAACTAAATAGTATTCTTCCCCTTGAATGTAACTCTCAGAATCTTTGAATCTTCCTGAACCGTAAGTTTTAACAAAGACAGGTTTACCCTTCTCTGTCACAACTTCAAATTCGATAGAATCGCCCATATAAATGATATGTTTAAGTCTGCATTTTAAACTGTTAAAATTATCTTCGGGAATAGTTTTTGAAATTGATAGCTTTTCGGGTCTTATACAGAGAAAAAGATTCAGATCCGGGTCAATTTTTTCGGTAGTGTGTAGCTGAACATTGTTATTATCCGGCAATTTAAGATTAACGGTTCCGTTTTCCCTTCCTTCAAAAGAGCTTTCAAAGAAATTCATTTTACCGATAAAATCAGCTGCAAAATGCGAAACCGGTTTCTCATAAAGTTCTTTCGGAGTGGCTATCTGCTCAATTTGACCATTGTTGATCAAAGCAATTCTATCAGCTAATGAGAGAGATTCATGTTGATTATGAGTTACATAAATAAAAGTAATTCCGAGCTTTTTTTGAAGGTCTGTTAATTCAAAGATGGTTTGTTCTGCAACTTTTTTATCTAAGGCGCTTAATGGTTCGTCTAATAACAGTAATTTTGGCCTGTTTACAACCGCCCTTGCTAATGCTACCCTCTGCTGCTGACCGCCTGAGAGTTGACTTGGCATCCGTTTCTCTAAGCCTGTTAAACCGATATTGTTTATAATATCAGCGGTTCTTGACTCAAGTTCGGAAGGGTCAATTTTTTTAATTTTTAATCCATAAGAAATGTTTTCAATAACATTTAAGTGAGGGAACAATGCATAATTTTGGAAAACCAAATTTATATCCCTTTTATTGGGCGGAAGTAAACTAATATCTTCACCGTTGAGTAGTATTTTTCCCGAACCGGGAAATTCAAAACCGGCAATTAATCTTAGAAGAGTTGTTTTTCCGCACCCGCTCGGACCTAATAAGCAAAAAAACTCGCCCTCTTTAATTGACAAGTTAATATCTTTTAAAACACCTGCTGTCTCTTATACACATCTGACGCTGCCGACGACGGA
>JACSRR010000071.1 GCA_014879635.1 Ignavibacteriaceae bacterium
GTCTTGTACTAAATATGGTTGTCACTAATTTAACAAATTTTAACCGCCGAGCACGCCGAGAACACAGAGAGAAAAGAGTTCGGAGTGCGGGGGTTCGAGGTTCGGGGTTAAAAAAGTTCTTAGTGTGTAGTTAACTCCCGATCCTTGCGTGATTACTGTTCACTGTCAGCGTTAGCGATCTGCCAACTATTTTTTTCTACCCACTACCCACTGCAAGCGTAGCGAACTACCCACTAACTTTATTAACCGCCGAGCACGCCGAGAACACAGAGGGGAAATGTGAAAAATACATTTTACTTTTTGACCCCGGAGGCGGTCGCATGTTAAAAGAGGATGTTAACTTAAACATCCTCTTCATCTAAATTATATTTTCTTAATCATCTTGGGAGTTAAAAATCGAATAAATCTCCTAAGAAGCTCTCTTTTTTCTTCTTTTTATAGTCGTAATCTCTATCGTCTTTGTAATAGTATTTGTCGTTTTTATTCCTGCTTTCGTCATAGTTTCTGTCATTTTCAGCAGGTGCTGCGGGTTTAGAATTAACCGATTTTTCTATTAGTTTATCCAATTCCCCTCTATCTAACCATATTCCCCTGCAATCAGGGCAATAATCTATTTCAATTCCCTGTCTCTCACTTATTACCAACTTTGTATTTTTACAAACCGGACAATTCATTTTTTTCTCCTATTTTTATTCATTGAGTTTTGCGAAAGGTGTAATATTTGTTCTAAAAATCTAACACCAATTAGAGCCGGGAAATTCAAGAAATTCAGAAGAATTCTAACTTTCTAAAAAATTTTTTTTATCCGCACTAACTCGGTAGATTTACTTGAACTTGCAAGCTAATATTTTTAAATTAAATCATTATTCTGATTCAAAATTACCCTTTCTTGCTGTTTTTTCGTAAATTTATTCTATATTTACTTAAAATTGCTTAAATGATTCAAATTCAAAATAATTCCCCCGAAAAAGCCATACTAATTGGCATTAGAAACTACAAAACTTCAAAAGAAACTGCTAATGAACATCTTGATGAACTTGAAGAATTGCTTAAAACTGCCGGCGGTGAAGCAGTTCTAAAAGTTATTCAGGATAGAGACCGCCCCGATTCTAAATTTTTTATCGGTAAAGGTAAAGCCGAAGAAATTGCTCAATTTATTGAGGATAACGAAATCAATTTAGTTGTCTTTGATGATGATCTCTCCCCTATGCACATACGCAACTTGGAGCGGCTCTTTAATAAAAAAGTAATTGACCGCAGCGGCTTAATTCTCGATATTTTTGCTCTTAGGGCAAGAAGTAAAGAGGCTAAAACTCAGGTTGAATTAGCTCAAATGGAATATATGTTCACCCGTTTAACTCGCGCTTGGACCCACCTCTCTAAACAATACGGGGGTATTGGTACCAAAGGTCCCGGTGAAACTCAGATAGAAACTGACCGAAGAATCATAAAATACAGAATTTCTGTTCTTAAAGAGAAACTTCAAAAAATTGAGGAACAAAGAAAAACTCAAACCAAAGGGAGAAAAGAGATTGTTAAAGTTACTATTGTTGGGTACACAAATGCCGGCAAATCAACGCTCTTTAATTTCTTGACTAATGCGGATATTTTAGCCGAAGATAAACTTTTTGCTACTTTAGATTCCACTACTCGAAAACTTGCTTTAGACAAAGATACTTCCGTATTATTAAGTGATACCGTGGGCTTTATAAGAAAATTACCCGCTCATCTTGTTGCGTCTTTCAAAAGTACACTCGCCGAAGTTAACGAAGCCGATTTAATCATTCATTTAGTTGATGTTACTCATCCGTTCTTTGAAGATCACATCAGTGTTGTTGACCAAACTTTAGAAGATATAGGATCGGGTAAAACTCCGCAAATAAAAGTTTTTAACAAAATTGATATCGTTGAAGATGTTGATATCCTGCACGCACTTAACGATAAATACCCTGACTGTGTTCATATTTCGGCAATTAGAGGGCTTAAAGTTGATAATCTTTTAGCAATTATCGAAAAATTTGTTAATGAATCGCATTCTTATAGAATTCTGAAACTCAATCATAGTCAATCTAAACTCGTCTCTCAAATCTATGAATTTGCAACTGCCGTTGAAGTTGAATACGAAGACGAAGGAATAACTGTTTCGTATAAAGCTGATGATGCTACCGAAGAGAAAATCCGGCGTTTTATTAAATAGTAATCAACTCTAATCCCTTTATTTTCTTCTTCTAAAATAGTCGAAATAAATTTCCGGATTGTGGAGCCTCATAATAGGATAAACCAATTCGTTTTTATCCATATATTTTGAGCGGGTGTAAAAGAAATCGAACCTTGCTACGGGGTCATCTTTAAATTCTTCGTCTTCTGCTAATAAAAGTTCAAATTCTTCTTTTAGCTGCGGGTCGTTTTCGAGCATCTCTTCAGCAATATTATTGAAGATAAATGACTCGGCATACTCTTTTCTTTCAAAAAAAGCGTTAAAGAATCCCCATCTAACTAAAGAATCAGGGGCGGCAGGTTCAAATAAATTTAGTATTACTTTAAGCGTTCTTTGATTAACCGGAACAATAAAAGCACCTTCTGATATTTCAACCTCCTCTTCAAACGGTAAATAATCGAATGTGCACCTTTGCCTCCCCTCTAAAGACCGTGGAGAAAATTCGAGATATTCAAACTTGTATTTTTCAACTTTAGCTTTTATATCCCTATGATTTCTAAAATATTTTATACCGTGCAATTTCAAAAGTTTAATCAGTTTTTTTAGTTCAAGGGGAATAATATAAGCTCCCGGAGCCTGTACTAATTTATCAACCTTCATATAGTTATAAAATGGGATTATATAATCAACCTCTTCAGATTTGTCAAATTCTAAGATTGTTTTACCAAACGGTAAACTCTCTTTTTCGATAATTTTATAACCTTTAAAAATTATTTCGTCCAGTTTTTCTTCATCCCCTTCAAGGAGTACCGGAAGCCGCTTTTTTTCTTCAAAGTACTTTTTAACCGTAAATTTATCGGCAGCGTAATTCAAGAAACGAACTTCTTGAGCGTTTTCTGCAAGAATTTCTAAAGAAGAAATGATCACCTCTTTTGTTGCAAGAACTCGCTCTTTATAAGTTTTGAGTGAATGTGCTTCAATTAATAGACCTAAACGATTTTGAATTGCAGCGTACCCGGTTGAATATCTGGGTTCATAACCCCAATTTGTTATTCCTTTTGTGATATCGTCATCATCTACATACTCCGGATATGGTGATATTAGAAAACCTCTCTCTTCAACCGATTTGATCAAAGAGGGTACAAAAACTTCCTTACCCCAACCGGCTAATTTTCTATCGATGTTTTGATGCTTTTCAACAAAATAACTTACATGATAACGGTAATCCATTCCGTTTGTGGTATGTGAATCAATATAGAAATCAGGGAGCCATTCATTAAAAAGCCGTAAAAATGATTTCATTTCTGCCGTATCGGCTTTTAAATAATCCCTGTTCAGATTTTTATTTAATGCGTTTGTTCTCCAACCGGTTAAGTGAGGACCAATCTGATTTGGGCGGTTAAATTCCCCTCTTCTCTCATGCCCGTCAGGATTAAAAACCGGAACAATCACTAAAGTTAGCCTGTCAAGTAGATATTCAAGCTCTTTAGTAATAAGAATTTCTCTTAGAATAATTTGAAGTGCGTCTTTCCCTTCTATTTCACCGGGATGAATACCGGCTTGAATAAAAACTTTTAATTTTCTGTTCTTGTAATTTTTTTTAGGTCCAAATTCTTCGGAAGAAGAGAGAATAATTGCATACAAACTTCTACCTGCATGTGAGGTACCGAAATTCACAATTTTTGCGTATTTAGAACGGAGGGCTAATTTCTTAATAAATTCTAAAGTTTCATCATAGTTGGGCGTTGTTTCAAAGTTTGAACTTTCGGCATGCGTAATAAATTCGAAATCATTAAAAGTTGAATTAATCTTTTCACTCATCA
>JACSRR010000437.1 GCA_014879635.1 Ignavibacteriaceae bacterium
TCCGTCGTCGGCAGCGTCAGATGTGTATAAGAGACAGCCTCTATATTCATTTAAGGTAAATGCATTAACTCCCCATATTATATCCGTTACTTTATTATTATAAGACAACTTTGAATGCAAAAGACCATAATGAGAGACAATCTTATCATTCCTTTCAAAAACAATATTTGTTGGTGTTTTTATAGCCGTTGAATATTCTAAGAAGTACCATTTCAAAAACTTATGATCTTGAAAAATTGTCGAATCACTGTAAAAATCAATGAATGCTTTAGATATTGTAGTCAAGGTATTGTTGTTTAAACCATAGTATAGCTTTATCATTTTTGTTAACCTAAATAGCAGTCCAACCACCATCAATAATTAAATTAGCACCTGTCATATAAGAAGACGCTTCGGAAACTAGAAATAGAATTGCCGCATTATACTCATCAGCTTTTGCCATTCTTCCGAGTAGAGTACGGGAAGAATAACTTTGATTGAACAACTCATCGTGATTATCAAATACTCCACCCGGAGTTAATGTATTAACACGAATATTCTTTTCTCGATAATATGATGCTAAATATCTTGTTAAGTTTAAAATACCGGCTTTAGTCACTCCATACGAAACAGGCGATGAAAATCTTTCATCAGGG
This sequence comes from Ignavibacteriaceae bacterium, assembly GCA_014879635.1. Lineage (GTDB taxonomy): Bacteria > Bacteroidota > Ignavibacteria > Ignavibacteriales > Ignavibacteriaceae > BA9. The sequence continues at coordinate 636 of JACSRR010000437.1, forward strand.
AAATAAATATTTTTAACTCCGTCATAAATTCTTTGATCAGCACCTATGTTGCCGTAAGTAGAAGAAATATTTATGATAGAACCTGATCCAAACTGAAGGAAATATTTACAGGCCTCTCGGCAAGAAATTATAACGGCACCCAAATTACCGTCTAAAACTTTCATCAATGTATCTTTGGAATATTTTTCAAAAGGCGCATAAAAACCCTCAGGCTTAATTTGAGCATTATTTATAAGTGAATCAAATTTGCCATATTTTTTAATCGTTAATTCAAATACATTAATTATATCTTCTTCTTTTGTTATATCCGCTTTAATAGGTAGAGGATCAACACCGTATTTTTTCATCACTTCTAATGCTAAAGATTCACATTTTTCGAAAGACAAATCAGAGATAACAATATTTGCTCCTTTTGATGAAAGAAAATCAACATATCTTGAACCTAAAATGCCGGTTGCTCCCAAAATCACAATAACTTTCTGTTTTATATCGAAAAAATCCTTTGTGTTCATCAAATTATTCCATTTGTTTTTAAAACATCTAATGCAATTAAATTAGATTCAAGACCATCTTTTAAATTAGGAGTAAACTCTTTTTTTAATTGAATGGAATCCAAATAGCTTTTAATTAAGTCATAATACATATCATTTCTATTAAATTCTTCAAAATTATAGACTTCAATTGTTAAACCTTTTTCATCTATGATACTAATCTCATTCTTAAATAAATCACAATTAATGTTACATTTTTCGGTGATTATCTCAATTTTACGTTTATAACCCCTATAAATATAATCCAAATGAATAGAAATTAAGTTACCAGATTTAGATTTATAAATTATCTCCGTAATGTCCTCAGTGTTTATTTTTAAATTCGAATACTTGCCGGAAATTGATTTAAATTCGTTATCAGGTTTCCCAAATAAAAAAATAGCTAAATCTATTTCGTGAACCAAATCTAATGTTACTCCCCCTCCTAGTTCTCTGATAGCCGAGTAAGATTCACTATAGTCAATATTAGGTCTCCAATCCGGCAAATACTGACCAACAAATAATCTTGCATGAAGAACTTTGCCGAAAATATTTGATTCAAGAATATCTTTTAACCTAATAATTACGGGGTGGAATCTCATATTAAAAGCTGTTGCCGAAATGCCACTATATAGGGTTAAGGATTCTTTAACACTAATTGCTTCTATTAGATTTGCTACTAAAGGTTTTTCACAAAAAATGTTACAATTAAGATTAAGCAATTTTGATAAAAATTCATAATGAAGTGCAGTAGGATTAGAAATTATTACAAAGTCTAAACCACTACCGACAAAATCTTCAAAATTATTTACCTCTAAAAATCCGGAATGCGATTTAGAGTTTCGAACCCTAAGTAATGTGATAGTATTTAGACCTAGATTTAACAAATTATCAATATGTCTTTTCCCGATAGAGCCAAAACCAATTACTCCGGCTGAGAGATTACTATAGGTAGTCAAATTCAAAATCTAGTTTGTTATTGCTAATTAAATATGACATAATTTCAAAATCAATTTTCTCGTCTAAATCAAAACACATGTGTGGCATTTCATAAATCAATGATTTATCTGTATAAGCATTTTGAAACCCATGATCAAAGAACTTTCTTCTATAAATATAAATTGATGCATTTAGGTCCCACACTTTTGGAGCAGTTTGTCTTGATTTAATTGGAATTTCAGGTATTTTAACCAATTTAAAATAACCTGATATATCTTTTTCTACTTGGTTAAAATAAGGATTACGATGGGGTTTACTTACTGAAAATACATTATAAGCATTTTCATCGGACAATAATATTTTAAATGACTCTTCTAAATCTTTTACAGTACGAAGAGGAGAAGTTATATCAAGGTCTAAAACAAAGTCATATTTTTTCTTATTTCTAGATTCTTCATAAATTAAAAGATCATAAATAGCTTCAATTTTACCGGCAGAGTCAGTAGCAAGAAATTCAGGTCTTGCATAATCCGTAATAAAACCATATTTACTTGCTAAATCTCTAATTTCAGATCTATCTGTTGAAAACCCATAGTCTGCAGAGTATTTCTCACCAAATTTTTTGCCTGCTTTTGCACTATATGATAAAAGAGGATAATTTCCTAAATTAGCAAGATTCTTATTTGGAATGCCTTTTGAGCCACCGCGTGCACAAATAGTTATTAGAATCGACAATTATTTCTCAATATTTATTAAACATAATTATTTTATGGCATTGCTATATATTCTTTTTTTTCAGCAATGATAATCATATTCATCATCTGTTGATTCTTGCTAAAAAAAGGATAAAATGGTATTTTCATATTACCCAACTGTGTTATTTTTCTATACATCAAAAATCCACCAAAAATTTTAAAGAATATACCTACAGTAAACTTGTAAAGTATTCTAAGCAATTTTTTGTCAGTTCCAAAAGAATAAATCCAAAAAAGTGTCAGTTTAAATCCAACTTTGATTAATAAATATTCCCACTCTGCGAGTAAAGGATCATGTTCAGAATTCATTCTTCTTGTCAATTTTTCTTCTGTGTTATATCCTCTGTCCAATTTGTAGGTTTTTGAATACACTCTGTCCAATTTATTTTGCAAATCAGCATTTGTTTTTGTGTTATAAGAACACCTATCAATGCCAATTAAAAAACCTCCTATTTTTAGTACCCTGTACAATTCTTTGAAAGTTCTTTCTCTATCCTCAGAATGGTGCAAACTCCCCACATCAATTATAAAATCAACACTATTATCTGGCAATTTAATTTCATCAAACGAACCAACTGTCGGAAAGATTTTATTCTCAATTTCCGGTACGAAGTTGTTTTTTTTAATTACAAAAGTCATTAATTCTTTGACTGTTTTTTCTGAATATTCTACAGCATATATTTTCTCAATACCACTATTTTTTGCAACTGAACAGGAATAAACACCTGAACCTGCACCAACTTCAACAACTGTTCCAGATATTTTAGTTCCGATTATTCTTTCTGCCATTTTGATAGCATCTACACAATAATCATTATTCATTGCTTTGAATTTTTTGTTATCGGATAATAGTTTCAACTCATAATTTATTGCAGCTGTTTCTCTCATCTGAATAGCGCTATTTTTTAGATGACTTTTATCAAAATTCCAATAAACTATTTCGTTCATATCCTTCATATCCTATGTAAATTTAAATCAAATTTAAATAATTTATAGGGTCAATTTATCTAAAATTGTTTTCTCCTTCATCAACTATCTTTTAAATAACAAAATTTGGAATCAATCCCAAGTTTTTTGAAAATACAAC
>JACSRR010000377.1 GCA_014879635.1 Ignavibacteriaceae bacterium
TTTTATATTTTTTTACAAAAATTGTTGTAATTTTCGGAAATAATTCCTGCGAAAACTTAACATCAATTAAACACAAAATATGAATAAGATAATTTCAACAAACACAAAAATATTTTTACTTTTTCTTCTTTTTTTAACAACTGCTCTAATAGGGCAGGATAAAAATTCCGGTGAAGTATTAATAACCGGTCCATTTGCTATATCTGCACCGGCTAATATCTTGAACTCTTTTAACGCCGGGTACGCTGCTTCTTTAACCGATTTCGAAGAAATTGACTTAGCTCAAATTACACCATACGAAAACGGTAATTTTGCCAACTCAGGGAAAAATTGGAAATTATCTTTCTTGCCTGTAACAAGTTTCGAAATTCCCTCTTCGGGATTTAACATCTACTATTTGGCAGTTTATGTTGAATCTTCGCAATATTGTTCCCCTTCACTTGAAATAAATTCTTCCGTCCCGTTCAAAGCGGCACTTAACGGAAAAAAAATATCATCTTCAACAATTTACCATTCGGAGAACGATTCTTCGGAAATAAAAGAAATAAAAGCCTCCTTAACTTTGGAAACCGGTAAACACACCATAATTTTTAAACTTCTTATCCCATCGGATATTTCTTCACCTGTGTTTAATTTTAGCTTAAATACTCAAGATGTTCCCGAAAACGCAGCATATTTAACAATTAATCCCGTCCGGTATGCCTCATTTGCTAAATTGCTTGATGATACTAAGATAAGCGGAATATCTGTGTCGCCGGGCGGTGTTACGGGTGCAGTATTTATGTCACAATGGAATACTGCTGTTTCAAAATCTCAGAGATGGATCGATTTTTACGATATCCCCTCCGGAAAAAAGAAATTGACTTTAAAAGGGGGTTTTACATACTCCAATTTTCAATGGAAAGACAGCAATTCTTTTACTTATATCGAATCTAACGGCGGTAAGTCTGACCTCTATCATTCAAATCTTACCACCGGCGAAAACTCTCTATTGGTTTCACAAATCAAAAATCTCTCTTCCTATAGATGGTCTTCGAAAGGCGATGCCATTTTCTACTCGGTTTATGAATCTGCCGAAGAATTTAAAGACGGGCTAAAACGCCACCTTGCAATAGAAGATAGATGGGGCGGTTGGAGATACAAATATAAACTTATGCGTTATGACCTCTCTACAGGAATTCATTCTCTCGTTCTCGATTTTGACGGCTCCCCCTCAATTTCGGATATTAGCCAAGACGGGAACCAACTACTTTTCTCTGTTTCGGGATTAGACACCACGCGTCCTTTTTCGTATTCGGTACTTTACAAATTAGATTTGGCAACAAACAGAGTCGATTCCCTTTTTAAGCTCTACTATGCCGGTAGTTACGGATTCACAAAAGACGGTAAGGGTATCATTTTTACGGGTGGACCTTCACTTTTTGACGGCATTGGTAAAACAACTCCCGAAGGAGTTATCCCTAACGATTACAATAATCAGATTTTCTTGTATAATATTGAATCTAAAGAAATTAGAGCACTTTCTAAAAACTTTAATCCAAGAATTGATTCTTACGATTTAACCCCGTTAAATGACGATATTATCGTAAAAACTACTGATAGATCCGGTTATTCGCTGTACAAGTTAAATATCAAATCAAATAAATTCACAAAAATTGAATTACCTGTAATAGGATTACAATCATTTTCTTCAGGGGAATCCAATTCGGGACTCTTTTACGGCTCAAATCCGCAATATCCCGATGTGCTCTACAAAATCGATCTAACTTCGGGAAAATCAACAAAGCTATTCGACCCAAATTCCGAGTCATTTAAATTCGTAAAAGAAAGCGGCTTCGAAAAATTTGAATTCGAACATAAAGGGAAAAAGATTGACGGTTCAATCTACTATCCCCCTAATTTCGACCCCACAAAAAAATACCCCTTAATTGTGCACTATTACGGAGGAGTTTCACCCGTTTCCGATGTTTACGAAGGCAGGTATCCAAAAAATATTTGGACTGCAAACGGGTATGTGGTGTATATTCCTCAGCCAAGCGGAGCTTATGGATACGGTCAGGAATATTCAGCTACCCATGTTAATGATTGGGGCACCATAGCCGGCGAAGAAATTATTGCAGGAACTGAAGCACTCTTAAACTCAAAGAGTTTTCTTGACAGGCAGAGAGTCGGTTGCATCGGTGCATCTTACGGCGGATTTATGAGTATGTCGTTAATTACAAAAACAGATATGTTTGCGGCAGCAATTTCACACGCGGGAATTAGCCACCTAAGCAGTTATTGGGGCGAAGGCAATTGGGGTGCAATATACTCGGCAGTTGCCACAGCAGAAAGTTATCCTTGGAATAGAAGCGACATATACGAGGGGAAAAGTCCCTTAAACTTTGCAGATAAAGTCAACACCCCCCTGCTGTTACTACACGGAAATGAAGATAACAATGTACCTCCGGGCGAAAGTTTACAATTCTACACCGCATTAAAATTATTAGGTAAAGATGTAGAATACATAGAAGTAGATAAACAAAACCACCACATAATGGAGCGAGATAAAAGGCTACTCTGGTCAAAAACCATCATAGCCTACTTCGACAAATACCTCAAATCCCAACCCGCTTGGTGGGAAAGTATATGGGGGCGGTAAGGTTTTTGGGAGTTTGAATGAGTTCTAATAATTTGAGTAGTATAAAACTAATTTCAGAATTAAAAACTTAAGGTAATTTGATTGTTTCGATATCTTAAAAATAAATTTTTTGGTACACTCACAAAACTAAAGCTTCATAAAATACAAGGGATTCAAATGAGTAATATTAGCGAACCGTTACAGGAATCCGGATCATTAGTAGAGAAAGTTAATTCTTTTATTGATGACATGCCGGGTATTTCTCCTAGATATAAAAATTCATACATTAAACCGGAATTGGCGGACTTAGAAATTTATCAACGCACAATTGAACAAATGCTTTCCGGAAACCTTTCTCTAGCAAGTTCAATTGCAGATTCAATTGATTTTCAAGTTGTTATATTCACGGATACTTCCGAAAATCATAACCGTGTTTACCATATTTTGGAAAAAAGGGAAAGTTCAAATAAACATTGGGGTCTTTTTATATTAAACGCTGCACCTAAACTCAAAACACTTTTTATTCAGTCGCCCCACCCAAAATTTGACACCGGTACCGGTAAACAAGGAATTTGGATATTCACTAAAACTGAAGCGAAGGCTTTTTATGTTTCGGGAGCACACAGATCTAATAGCGACTCCCCCTCTGATTGTGGCGGAACAACCACTGTATATAGAGATATTTCGGAACCTTTCAGAATTTCAGACCAAGCTCATTCAGTTCAAAGTCCTTTACAATTTGCGACCAAAACCCTTAATTCTTCAATTAATAATTTAATGGTCTTTCAGCTTCACGGATTCCAAAAAATGGATTCCGACCCCTACTTAATATTGAGTAACGGAAACGAAATTGTACCCGTAACAAATCGGTTAGAGAGATTAAAAAAACATTTGCTAGAACAAGATGACTCCCTTACAATTGATATTGCACATATTGATTCCGCATTTCTTATAGGTGGCACTAATGTACAAGGGAGACTAATTAACGGCTCACCGGATCCTTGTAATATACCGGGTACATCAAACCCGGATAGATTTTTTCATTTAGAGCAGGAGAAATACAAAATAAGAGAAAACAAAGCATTTTGGGAGCATTTGTCGAACGCAATTTCATTAACCTTCTCTTCAGAAGAAGATTAAGTTAGTGAGTAGCATTTTTTTAGATTGATTTACTAGAATGTATTTTTATTCTTCTGCAACTTTAGCTTAAAAATGAAAATGAATAAGCTAAAGGCTACTCCGGTTAAAAACCAAAGTAGCCTTGTGGGGGAATGATAATTTAATTGCTAAACCACTTGTTGGGGGTGGTTAGATTATTCATTTGGATTATTGAAAACCGGGTGATTC
>JACSRR010000438.1 GCA_014879635.1 Ignavibacteriaceae bacterium
TGAAATTTCATTCTCAAGTTTTTCTTTTAAGTTAGATAATTTTTCAAATTCACTATTAGCAATTTCAAGCGTGTTTACAAAAGTTTCTTTCTTAATTAACAGCTCATTTTTACTATTTAACGCAACTTCATTTTTAGCCGTTAGTTCTTTAATAGAACTCTCAACTGAAATTTTTGATTTCTCATTGTTACTTAGTTGTAGCTCAAGCCCTTTTAATTTATTGCCGAGTTCATTAAAATTTTTAGATTTTTCGTTCATCTCGGCAGTGAATTGTCTGAGCGATTTTCTTGACTCTTCTAACTGTTCCTTAATTTTAACTACTTCAGCTTCAAAACCATCTTTCTCTTTCTGTTTAAGGGCAATCAATCCATCGTAACTACCCTCTTTTTCACGAAGTTCTTCTAAACTTTCAGAAACCTGCTCAATTCTGTATTCAAACTCTTTAATTTCGTCTGTGTAGCGGTGAATATTTTTGTCAAGTGAATTTTTAGTTTCTTTAGAAACCGAAATATTTCTCTCAATCAAATAAATTTTCTCGGTAAGAGAAGAAATATTCTTTCTAACTTCTTTTAGTTCGCCTTCAATAACCAAGATTTCAGATTTAACGGTTTCGTGCTCTGATTCCGTATCTTTTAACTTTGCTTCAATCTCTTCTTTGAGCGATTTACTATGTTCAAGCGATTCTTCCCATTTATTAGTTTCATCTACCAAAATAAAAACTTCGAAAGAGGCGTTTGATAATTCAATCTCTTTTAGTCTTTCGGATAATTGTTTATATTTTTCTGACTTTTTTGCTTGTCTTTCTAAACTAATTACCTTCTTTTCAATCTCGGAAATTAAATCGGAAGCTCTGTTTAAGTCAATTCTAACTTCTTCCAACTTTCTTAATGTTAGTTTTCTGCGAACTTTGTATTTATTAACGCCTGCAGCTTCCTCAAACATAGCCCGTCTTTCTTCGGTTTTGTTGCTCAAAATAGATTCAACCATTTTTAGCTCAATAACCGAGTAAGCGTTAGCCCCCATACCGGTATCCATAAATAAACCGGTAATGTCTTTTAACCTGGCTATATTTTTATTTAATAGATATTCTGATTCACCCGACCGGTAAATTCGGCGGGTAATTATTACTTCAGAATACTCTGTGGGCAGAATTCCTTTATCATTCTGAATAGTTAACGAAACTTCAGCAACACCCAGCGGCTTCTTTGATGATGTACCGTTAAAAATTACATTTTCCATTTTATCGGAGCGAAGAATACTGCTCTTTTGCTCCCCAAGGCACCATCTTAGAGCATCAACAATATTAGTCTTACCGCATCCGTTAGGACCAACAATTGCCGTTATTCCGTGATTAAAGTTAACAACTGTTTTGTTGGCGAAAGACTTAAAGCCGAGTATATCTAACTTAGATAGATGCAATAATTAATATCCTGATTGGTAATTTTTAAAATTCTGAACTAAGAAATCTATAGTTGAGTAATTCATTTGTAGATACAAAAGCCAAATACCTGTTATAACTATTACAATTGTAATTCCGTAAAAATATACTTTACCCGGAGTGGTGTCAAATATAACATATACACCTTTCAGTAATCTAAAAAAGAGATAGAATGCAAATAAAACTAAAAATCCGTATATGTATAAGCTTATGGCTTCAATTGCAAGTAACCTGTATAAAACTATTGCCAAAGGAAGTAAAATCAGAAGGGGCATTAAAGACCAAACTGCAACATAAAAACTATTTAGTATTGAAACAGTGTGCATTACAAACATTGCACACACCCTTATTACTACTACAGTAAGAGCACCAAAAATTAAAAATAGCACCATTAATATCAATAGTGCTTCTGTCGGATTCCACGATAAATAGCTTATAAAATTTATAAAAACCGTACTTCCTGAGCTTATTATAAATTTTTCGAAAACTAAGCTATATCTCCAAGAATGCAATAAAGATGCAAAGAAAAGAGAAAAAAGAGCTGATATTATTAAACTCAAAAACAATGTTATTACGGTTGACATTATTCTGAGGTCTCTTATATCGGCATAAAAATTATACGGTCTTGAGATTGCTCTTGATGCATCTTCTCTAAATTTTTTGCCGGTATTCATTAACAATCCTGTAAATAGTGCTAATGCTAACCCGACTACAATAAAAATCATAGGTGAATCATCTGACTCAAAACCTAAGGCAATTGTAACTTTCTCTTTATTATTAAGTTTGTAATCAAAAACTCTATAAACCGGTCTATTGGTTGTTCTATCATCTCCTATAATACCGCTGTAAACAGTACCGGGATCTCCAAATCCAGAAATAATAGAATTATACGAACTTTCATAGTCAAACATAGTTGACACAAATATTGCCGGAAGGTTATTGTTAGCTAAAATTTCGAATATCTGCTCAAAATACTTAGCTTGTGCTTCATAAGAATGGGGGGTGTAACCGGAAGATTCATGTCCGTTGGCAATAAAACCGGCTGACCCAATAAATGTTCTCCCTTTCCCAAACCTGTTTTCCGCTTTAATCAAAGTTAATTCAATATTTTCAATAGATTCGTTCAAAAATTCTAAGCCATAAACATCTAAGGCATCTACCGGTTTTACCGGCAGAGTAGCAAAATTAGCATAAACTAACTTCGGAATCTCAGTTTTAATCATTACTGATAACTCTTCCAACATTTTAATTTGGGCTAATGAATTTCCGTCATAACTTTCTCCTAAACCAATTCCGGCTATTGAATGAAAAGGCCTGTAAGCTTTGCTGTATAATTTTACAAAACTATTCAGATTTGAACGGTAAAGCGAATTTGAAATAATGCCATCGGGAGCTAAATACACCGGTAATTCGATAAAAACAAGTAATCCGAATTTTGAGCATAAATCTAAAAGGTAGGGATGCGGTATTCTCTTTTCGAATCTTACCGAATTAAAACCTAAGTCTTTTATCATTTTAATATCGCGATACATCTCTTCATAACTCAACATACCACCCCTCCCCTTTTGAGAAGGAATATATGATACCCCGTAAATTGTGAACTCTTCTCCGTTCAAAGTTAGCCCGCTCTCATTTACGGCTAAATTAAAGATTGAGACTTTTTGAATAACCTCATCAACTAATTTCTCACCTTGAAATAATTTTATTGTAACAATATAACCGTTTGGCGTAGATGGTGTAAAAAGATTTGGAGATGAAATATCGAGACTCAGATTTGACTCTTTATTTTTTCCTCTTTCAAGGCTAAATGATTCATTTGCAGTAACTAATCCGCCTTCAACCGAAGTTGAATTTAATGAAACAGAAACCCTGTAGTTACCGCCGGAATTAACCGAGTCTTTAAAATCTCTCGTTTTTAACAACGAAATTTTAGCTTTAATGTTAGCCTTTTTTGAGGAAGTGTCATAAACTGCATTAATAACATAATCATTGATGTTAATAGCAGGGATTTCTCTGATATAAACTTCTCTAAAAATCCCCTTATTCAATCCGGGGGATAAAAAACTGTTTTTAAAGGGAATTGTAGTTGAATGATTTAAATTTGGTGCAAGAATAACTTTTAATGAATTGTTGCCTTTGTTTTTTATTAAGTCTCTCGGTATATTTACAACAAAAGGATATTCACCCCCTTGATGCTTATAAATTGAGGCTTCATTAAAAAATATCTCTGCTGAATAACTAACGCCGAGGAAATGAATTCTATAATCAGAATTTTCGTTGAAAGGTAAATTAACTTTCTTTTCGAAAACTATTTCCTCATCACCTTCAAAAACAGATGGTACTATAACTGAAACTTTTTTATCACTATTTAAAAGCGCCGCCTGCCACTCACCGCCTAACGAATAGTTTTTTCTTATTCCCGAGCTTTCTAAGTAGTCAAGTTCAATTTCGGAATTCTTTTTATCCGGAAGGTTTTCAAATCTAATCTGTCCGTTTATTAGAATTGATGAATGGGCGTA
>JACSRR010000417.1 GCA_014879635.1 Ignavibacteriaceae bacterium
AGATGTGTATAAGAGACAGGTTGAGAACTGTGAGGTATTTGATTTGCACAACAATTTAACCGGGTTTTCACGCGTAGTAGGTATAAATGCTTTCGCAAGTTTAACAGGTACAACCGATATAATTTTGCAGAACAACTATATCTATAACTTAAATTGCAAAAACAGTAATTCAACTACTACAGCAACAGGTCCCGGAGTGCTGGGTATTTTACTCCAAGCAACCTCAACTACTGCTTACCCGCGGTTCTATGTCTTCAATAACACTGTAGTTTTAAAGGATACACTCTTATCTTCAGGCAATTATAGTTCAACGGCAATTTATTATGCCACATTGTTTAATTATGAAATTTCAGTGAATAACAACATTTTCGTTAATATGCTAAATTCCTCAAATTCTTGGAGTGCAGCAGTCGGCTATTCCTCAAATACTTCACCAAACAAATTTACCCCTGGTTCAGATAATAACTTGTACTATGCAGCAATACAAAATCCAAATAGAGGAATCTTCTATGATGGTACCAATCTGAAAAAAACCCTTTGCGATTATAAAGCAATTTTTACGGCATTAGACCCAAACAACAGTAGAGAAGCAAATTCGGTTTCTGAATTACCTCCTTTTATAGATTTGTTCGGAAATATGCACATAAGTTCAACAATACCTACTCAGGCGGCTAAAAGTGGTAAGCCAGTTTCGAGTTCGTTGGGTCCTGTAAATACAGATTATTATGGAAATCCCCGCAGCAATTTAAATCCTGATTTAGGCGCCGAAGAATTTAACGGTATATACAATGATTTGATTCCCCCGAGAATACAACACACCCCTTTGTTAAACTCATCTGTTACAACACAAAGGTTGTTATCTGCAGAAATTACTGATCTAAACGGCATTGATACCGGTTTTAATGCTCCGAGAGTTTATTTCAGAAAAGGGGAAAACAGTGGTTTTGTTTTCTCTTCAAGTGATTCGGTTGCGGGAAATGAATATTTCTTCAAAATAAATCATTCGCTGTTGCAAGGGGGAGTAACTGCAGGAGATACAATCTACTACTACTTAGCGGCTCAAGATAAGTTTACGACTAACAACGGATCCACGCTGCCTTCTCAAATTTGTGGTTCATTAGGCTCTAACCCTCCGGGTTCAATTGTACCCGATACACTATTCGCCTATATTATAACTAATCTCCCGTTAGAAGGTGATTATACCGTTGGTTTAGCGGCATTTAACAAAGCAGCAGGAAAGAATATTCAAGCAGTAAAAAAATCAAAAACGGTTTATATGAATATAACCTCCGTAGATGAGGGAGAACAAACGGCAGATAATATAAAAGCAGTTACTTCAGATTATTTTGAATATTTTGAAAACGGTAAACCTTATCTGGGTTCCTTTTCTACTGAAGGCGTTTACGCAAACTTAACAACTGCACTGAACGACCTTAACCTAAGAGGAATAAACTCTTCAACCCGTTTTCTTTTAACAGATACTCTATATCTTGAAGCGGGAAACAATAACGGAGCACTTCTGATTGACATCGATAATGAATTTGTTCCTGCCGAGGGGAAAATAATTACTATCCAGCCGGCAGCAAATATCAACACTAAAGTACAATTAACATCAGAATTGACTCTTTTAACTATTAGAGAACATCACACAATCTTAAACGGTTCAAACTCAATTTCCGGTATCGAAAGAAACTTGAGATTGATAAACACCGGTGAAAACAGCCAATCAAAATTAGTTAAAGTATTTAGAGCAAATAATGTTATCGTTAAAAATTTAATTGCAACCGGTGCGGCGCTTACAGTAGGAAACTGCATAGAGGTTGATGAGTCTGATATGGTTACAATTGAAAATAATTTAGTTAACCGGGCTATAGGAGGTATTGTTGTAATTAACCGTTCAACAAACTGCAGAATTTTAAATAATCATGCGGGTGGAGAAATTGATCAAGATAAAATTTTATCAGTTGGAATAAACGTTTCAAATTCAAACAATTTTTTAATTGAAGGCAATACTATTGCGGGCATAAAGAGATCAAGTCAAACTTCTGCCTTTGGTTTGTCTGTTGTATTTAACGAAATATACTCATCTCCGGTAACAGGCAGAGTTTCAAAAAACAAAATAACTGATGTTGAAATGTCAGGTACAGGAACTTCTGCTTATGCTGCCGAAGGTATGACATTCCAAATAACGGATGTTAATGCAAATATTCTAATTGATAACAATGTTATAACGGGGTTAAAAGCAACAGGACAAAACATACTTCCGAGAAATATTTCCGGAATTAGAATTATAGAAGGAGGCGGTTATAAAATCATCAATAACTCAATAAACCTTTACGGAAGTATGACTTATGCCCCAACTTCAGTTACCTATACTAAAGGGGTTTATCTTTCAAGTATATATATAAGAAATGTTCAAATTCAGAACAATATTATATCAAATACGATTACTTGGCAAAATTCAACCGTAAACGGAAGGTCGGTGGCATTTTATAGTTTAGTTGATACAGCCGGATTAAAAATAATTGAAAACAATCTTTTTAACACCGGAAACAACGATACACTTTTTGCTGTTATCGGAACAAGTGAATATTCATTTACAAATTATAAAAACACATTCGGCTTTGACCAATTCAGCCTTCTCGGTAATCCTGCGTTTACCGATACGTTAAACCTTAAACCGGTTTTGTCTGACCCCAATTCGTGGAACGCACAAGGGAGAGGAATGCCTTTTGATTTTAACGATTCAGATATTGAAAATAATCCGAGAAGTACATCTATAGAATTGGGTCCCGTTGATTTAGGTGCTTATGAGTTTACCCCTTCGGCAGAGCCAATACCCATACCACCTTCAACACCACCATCTTTAGGAGGATCATCGGGATTCCTACTCGGTGATGGTAATTTGGCTATTGTTGAATGGGGAAATGAAGGACAGGTTCCTGACTCGGTAGATTTGATTTATTATCCTGACGAACCGGAAGAACTTGAAGCAGTAAACTACGGATTTAGTAGATGGGTTCTCAGAACTTATGGCGGAAATAACTACAACTACAATATTACTTTGTTTTACAATCCGGTTACTCTCGGTAATTTATCTGATAGTTTAATGAAAGTGGCTTTTAACCAAGGCAGCGGTTTTAGTGTCAAACCAACTTTTATAAATACGGCGCTAAAAACTGCGAAAGCAACCGGTTTAACTACAGGAGGAAAATTTGCTTTACTACAGTATGTGCTCGATGCACCTGCTGATTTAATGGCTATGGCAAATCAATGGAGAAAAATCGATATAAACTGGGAAGATAACAATGATGATGAGCTCGGTTTTGTACTCGAAAGGAAATTAGGTGATTCATTGAGTGCAAATCCGTACATCGAAATTGCGGTTTTAGCTCCCAATACTACAAGTTTTCTTGATACTACAAGCATTTCGGATTCTACAACCTACACTTATAGAATTAAAGCCTACAACAATTTTATCGAATCAGATTGGAGTAATCAAGCTCAAGTAGTTAGTTTGATACCCGTAGAACTTAATTCATTTGCGGCATCAATTGACGGAAAAACCATAATTCTAAACTGGACAACCGGTTCAGAAAGAAACAACAGTGGTTTTGAAGTACAAAGAAAAGCAGGTGAAGAATGGGTTAAACTCGGATTTATAGACGGAATGGGTTCAACTGCAGAAAAAACAGATTATACATACATCGATAAATGGGATTACCAATCATTTACCGGAGCGGTTGAATACAGACTAAAACAAATTGACTTTGACGGAACTTATGAATTTTCGCCGGTAGTAAGCGTAGAAGTAGATTTCAGACCAACTGAATATGCTTTATACCAAAACTACCCGAATCCGTTTAATCCTTCAACAGTAATCAAATATGCATTACCGTTTGAAAGT
>JACSRR010000402.1 GCA_014879635.1 Ignavibacteriaceae bacterium
TCTTAAATTGTTTTTATTTTATTACAATTAATCCCGCATGAAAATTTTTAGACCTCTTCTACTTTTAATCACAATAGTTATTTCAACCTCTACATTTTCGCAGAATCAAACTCATTGGTGGAATGATAATGTGTTCTATGAAATTTTTGTTAGAAGCTTTTATGATTCAAACGGTGACGGAAGGGGTGATTTTCAAGGTCTAATTCAGAAATTAGATTACTTAAACGACGGTGATCCAAACACCGATACAGATTTAGGTATTACCGGTATTTGGTTTATGCCAGTTAATCCTTCGCCAAGTTATCATGGCTATGATGTTACCGATTACCGCGGTATAAACCCACATTTTGGAACAATGAACGATTTTAAACAATTTGTTCAACTTGCACAGGCAAGAGGAATTAAAATAATTATTGACCTTGTAATGAATCACTCATCAAGGCAACATCCTTGGTTTCAGCAATCTGCTTCAAGTACAAGCTCTCCGTATCGCGATTGGTATATATGGCGAGCAACTAATCCAGGATACCCCGGCTCATGGGGGCAGCAAGTTTGGCACTCTTACAATAGTGCTTTTTATTTCGGAATGTTTTGGAGCGGTATGCCTGATTTAAATATGGCAAATCAAGCCGCAAAACAAGAGATGTTTGACATTACGGCTTATTGGTTAGATTCAATTGGTGTTGACGGATTCAGACTTGACGCAATCAAACATCTTTTCGAAGACGGCCAAGTTATGGAACATGTACCTGCTACTTTTACTTTTCTTCAAGAATACAATACTTTTTACAAGGGAGTTAATCCGGAAGCTTTAACAGTTGGCGAAGTGTGGTCAAGCACCCCGCAAGTTGTACCGTATGTTACAAACAACAGGCTTGACTTGTGTTTTGAGTTTGATTTAGCATCTGCAATTATCACGGGTGTAAAAAACGGTACGCCTACAACGGTCAAGTCAAGAATGGACATTGTAAACAGCTCTTACCCTTTTTTACAATATGCAACTTTTTTGACAAATCACGACCAAGACAGGGTGTTTGGTCAATTGTCAAACAGTATAGAAAAAATGAAACTTGCCGCATCAATTTACCTAACATTGCCGGGTGTTCCGTTTATCTATTACGGTGAAGAAGTTGGAATGGTTGGGTTTGGAGCAGATGAGAACAAACGCCGCCCTATGCAATGGAATGCAGGAACAAACGCAGGATTTACAACCGGTACACCGTGGTACCCGTTATTCAGTGATTATTCACAAAATAATGTTGCAGTTATGCAAGCAAATCCGAACTCGCTTTGGAACAGATACGCTAGTTTTATAAAAATTAGGAATTCAGAAACTTCTTTAAGGCAAGGTGCTTACCGTTCGGGAACATCAAGTTCGGCAAGTGTTTATAATTACATCAGGTCATTAAATGACGAAGCGGTTTTTGTGATTCATAATTTTAGCGCTCAACCACTATCCGGTTATACTATTTCTGTACAAGGTTCCCGTTTAGGCTGGGCTTCGTATAATGCAGTGAATTTATTATCGGGCGAATCATTGGGCACAATCTCAGCAAATTGGGAGGGGGGAATTTCTAATTACTCTCCGGGAGTAACTATTGAACCATACGGTACATTGTTAATTAAAATTGGCGGAACACCTTCTGATCTATTAGAGAACGGGGAGTTACCCGATGCTTTCAGTTTGTCTCAAAATTTCCCGAATCCCGTTAATAGTGAAATTAGTAGTACTTCGGTCAGTTTTTCTATTGACAAAAGGCAACATATTAATTTAACTCTTTACGATTTATTGGGTACCGAAATTGCTCAATTATCGAATGAAATTAAAGAGCCGGGAGAGTATTCGGTTAATATCACAACATCAGGGCTTTCTAACGGAATATATTTCTATACTTTAAGGGGCGAAAAAGGATCCATAACTAAAAAAATGATTGTAGTTAAATAATTGACTGAATACTTCGTTTGTTGACATTTAAACGGGTTTACCTGATTTTACAGTGGCAATTAATTAATAATCTTTTTAGATTAATTAAACCCTGAAATTTATCTTTTTGAAATAAATACCGGTTACTGCATTTTCTTATTTCAAATAGAGCATTTTACCCGTATTTACTCGGTTCCCGGAAATTAACCTGTAGAAATATACACCTGAGGGTAATCCGAGATTTCCTGCATCTACAATTACCTCATGAAATCCTTCTTGATATTTTAAGCCACCTGTAGAGAAAACTTTTTCACCCGAATTATTAAACAGAATTAGCTCTGCAATACTTTCTGTGGGGAGATAAAACTGAATTTTCGAAATTCCTCCGTATTGATTTTGAGAAAAAGGATTCGGAAAATTCTGATATAATACTATACCGTCCGGAATTTCTATACTTACTTCAATCTTACCGTAATTTTTTACTGTACCGTCAAAATCTATCTGTTCAAGTTCATAAAAATATTTTCCGGTTTTGTTAACTCTATCGGTAAAAGAATATGAATTAGGAGTAGTTGAGCTACCATTTCCCGGAACCGAACCGGTAAATTCCTTTTCTCCGGATTCATAATACCGGTAAACACGAAATTCTAAATTATTGATTTCGGTAGAGGTATTCCAGAACAAATTTACTGTGTTACCCGAAGTTTCTGCGTAATAAGAGGTTAGCTCAACAGGTACAATATAATCATAAGTACCACGCCTTCCTAAAATTTCGGCAGCACCCAACGAATAATCGTACCAAATAACAAACAAAGTATCATGTCCGGGGTTTCTTGAAAGACAAATTCTTGGTCTTGAAGAAGTTTCGTGATTGTTAGAAAGGTTAACAGGGTCAGTAAATGTAGAACCGCTATTGGTAGAATAGATAAAAAATATTTCTGAATTATCGTAATTTGGAGCAGAGAGAGTATTATCAAACCAAGTCAAATAAATTCGATGATCACCGTTGGGTTCGTCAGCAACTTCAAAAGAAGGGAAACCGGAACCTCCGCTATTATTCGAAAGATTAACCGGATCGCTCCAAGTTAAACCTTTATCGGTTGATTTCCTGAAACCGACCTCATCAAAATTGATTTGAACCATATCTTGCGATGCTATGTAAACGCTGTTTCCTCTCGCTTTTAGAGTTATACGGGTTTGAGGGAGCACATCGTTTGAAAGGTTCACTTTGGGTGACCAAGTCCAGCCGTTATCTGTTGATCTTTTGAACATAATATCGTGTGCAGGATAAGAAGGGGAATCTAACCAAGCCAAATATAAAACGCCGTCTTCATACACTAATTGGCACCATCTGGAATCTACCGAAATATCGCCGGAAATATTTGGCGGAGTTAACCACCATGATAGCCCTGTTTCATCAGATTGCGAATAAAATATCTGGTATTTGTTGTTTGAAACCCTTTCTTCCCAAGCAGCGTGTAAACGGGTTCCGTCAAAAGTTACTTGAGGAGTGATAGCTGTTGAAAATAGACTTGTAGATACCATGCCACCCCCCTGCCAAGTTAAACCGTTATTTGTTGAGTAACTAAAAAAGACGCGGTAACTGCCTGATTCTAAATAATGATAGAATACGAATATCTTTGAAAGAGCAGATATGACTACGGGCCAGCCTGCAATTCCCGAACCGGAAAAAACGGTTGAGTTACTGCTCCATGTTAATCCCGAGTTAGTAGAACTTTTAAACATAATATCGCCGTTATCCCCCCATACTACATAGAAATTAGAGCCTTCGGAATAAACAGAGTGGTAATCGGATGTAGTGGAAGGGGTGCTTGAAATATTTACTGTAGGACTAAAAAATATTTGGCTGTATGAATAACCGGAGATTAAAATAATTAGTATGAATGCTCTTTTCATTTTTGACCTCACCCCCAGCCCCTCTCCAAAGGAGA
>JACSRR010000339.1 GCA_014879635.1 Ignavibacteriaceae bacterium
AGATGTGTATAAGAGACAGGAATTTGATAAATCTAATCCTCTATCATTTAATACTTGAAATAATTTTATTGCAAAACCAACTGATTGACAATCTATTCTAATTATCTTTACATTATTAAAGATAAAATTTATAAATTCACCGGATTTCTCTTCACCCAATTCTTCAAATTTATCAGTAAAAAAGTTTGCAGTATTCATGAATTTAAACTTAGGCTCTTCTTCTTTTTTTAGATCTTTCAAATAGGGTTGTTTGTGATTAATTGAACTGCCGGTTGTTATAATTAATGATTGAAATTCACTTTCGTGATTTGAGTGTGTTTTTAGCCTTAATCTTTCAAATCTATCATTTAATCGTATTGAACTGATTATTGTACTTGAATCTATTGCAAATGGGTCTGTATTCACATATTTTGAATTTATATGTGGATACAAATCACGAATTACGCATAGCATAATTAAAAGAGTAGTCAATCTTTGTTGTCCATCAACAATATCTAAATAATTATTATTTTCTTCAGGTTTTGCAGTAATTATAGAACCTAAGAAATAATTTGGATCACTTTCTTTCGCTTCAATTAAATCATCCCATAACTTTTCAAGTTGTTCATCACCCCAAGAATAGGGTCTTTGGTAACGTGGGATTTGATAAAGTGCATCTGCATTTCCAAATAATTGCTTAATAGTAAGACTTGTGGGTTTGAATATATCTTCCATGATTTTATTGATTTTATTGAGTATTTTTTATCTTATTCAAATAAACAGTATACCCATAACCTTCCAAAACCTTTTTATGATAGTTTAAAGTGACTTTACTGAAAAATGGGATTTGTTGGGTTATGTTTTTTGAGATAATTGCATAGATTATTTTATAGTTACTTGGGTCAGGTTTTGCACTTGGACTTAAACTCTTATAACCATGGGCTAATATTGATCTTAGTTTAGCTCTAAAAACTTCATCAAATAATAACAATTCTCCTGCAACGTGACCCTGAGAGAAGAGATGACTTAGTGTAGCAGAGACTTCTTTACGCTTAATATGGATTAATTCCCCACTCTTAGTAATAATGTCGCAAAATTCAATTTTACTTCTTCCACCGCCATGAAATATTAATTCTTGATCAAGACATAGGGCATTCAAATGATTAGCAGCCCTTTTATTATATGCACCTTCATCAGTGTCAATATTTTCAAAATCTGGCAAATTTATCTGGAATGGTCTAATTTTGCTAAAATCTGAATTCACCCTTGTTGCAAAAGCTCTATTTATTAAATACCATTGTGAATTTATAAGGCAGTATTTATTATTTCTTAAACTAATCTCTGCATTTAGACATTCATATACACTCCAAGAATATTGAATAGCCATATCATTATTCCAACAACTGATATTATTAGTAAAAAGATCATTTAGTGTAATTGTTTGATTCGGATCAAGAGATGCTATGTAATCATTTAAAGTAAGTTCACTTAATAAACCAGTATTTACTAAATTTGAAAAGTTAAATCCACTAATCTCAAAAGAGTCAATTAGTTCTGGAACTGAAATCCAGACAGTGTTAGTACTTCTATTTATATCTTTTACTAATTTCTCGTTCAATTCATCTACTAAGGTACTATCAGAAATTGATTTAATTTTATCAATCCAATCAAAATCACTTCTATAGTTTGTTTGCTTAAATGTTAAGTAGCATCTTTCTAAGAATTCTTTGACATTAGATAAATCAACTTTAGCTGTAATACTGAACGCACCTTTTCCGGTTATTGTATTCCCAAATTCTCTGTCATTACTTTGGCCAGTGATTGATTGAATTATTTCGTTATCAAAATTAAAGCCAAAATCCTTTACTTGACCTTCTACAGAAATCTGTTCTCTACTAAGTTTAGGATTTGTTGACAACGTTCTTTTATCTAAAGCCCGAACAGTGCCATTCTTTAAAAGATTTAATGTTGTCATTAAGCCGAATCTACTTTCGTAACAATTATTTTTCATTAAATACCTGCCACCTCCAAAAGGAATAGCAAAGAACTTATTTGAATCATTGATACGAACTCTTACTAAAAATAGAGCTCGAACTGTTGAAATTTTGAATTCACGTGAATCAATGTCTCCATTATCATTGAAAAAGTCTCTCAACCAATCTGGTTCCCTTTTTCTTGATGGTATATAATAAAAACGTCCAATATTCCCTAAATCTATTTTTTTAATATCATCATAAGTATCCAGTTTCACAATTGAATCATAACTGCGAAAATTGTTTTTAATAAGATATATATTTAGTCTATTTGATTTTATAGGCATAAAATCCTACTCCACCCGCACTTCGCCGCTCATCAACTTTGGTAAAAGTGTATCACGCAATTGGGTAAGTGTGCGGATTTGAGAGTGATTTAATATTATTTTTGAAAAGAGAGGCTCAATTATTTCATTTTTTTCAATTAACAGGTCTTTAGACGGTTTCTTGAATCTTGCATCTGTCAAATGGTGACGCTGTATATGACCCATTGTTGTCGATTTACTTTCTGCTATTACTCTAAATTCGGGCAGGTGATACTTTATGACAAAAAAGTAAAACCATTTAGGATAATTGAGTGAAGTAACTTTAAATAAATGTTGGTTCAAAACACCCTTTTCGTATGGCCATATACATAAGTCGAGACTACCAGACCAAGAAAAAAGAATATCCCCAGGCTCAACCAAGTATTTACTTTCGATCTGAGAAGTAACATAGTCAGATTTATCTGAGTAACCCGAATTCATTTCCTTTATTTTTATTACAGGTAACTTTTCGATATCATTTAAAGGTGGATATTTTTGACAAGCCAGTCCATTTAGAAAGTCTGCTATTTGATCTAAAGATAAATCTTCCCAACTCTCATCAACTTCTTCAATAAACCATTGCCTGAAAAGTGTTTCTGCTAAGGCTTCAAGTGTTTTGTTTTGGCGGTTCAGCAAGTCTATTTTATCATCTAAGCTGCTGAGGATATCGGCAATTTGAATTTGATCGTCAATTGGTGGAAGTTCTATCTCTAAACTTGATATATCTTCTGGCCTAAGTGATGGATATGCTGAAGTCGAGGCTTCCGCAATGACATCAAGATAGGATACTACCTCTTCTGTTGTCAAATAATAATAGAGGAATTTTGAACTTACAAACTTGTTGTTTGGACTAATTACAGCAAATCCAGTAGAAACAACCATATTGGGGTTACAGTTTTTGATAAAGCCAAAGTGCTTTTGTATTGGTCTTACAGTGGAATAAATAATATCATTTGCCTTTACTAACCTTTTTGCTCTACTTGGTGCTTTCTCAATTGGTAAGATTTGAAATGAATCAATCTTTCCATTTGTTATAGAACCAGTATCCAAATATTCAATTGTATTAAATAAGAAGTTCTTATCTATACTTTTGATATTTAGGTCTGCAATTTCACCTACAGTAAGTTTATTCCAAATTGACATTTCTTTGTAAATAATTTGTGCAACCACCGGTTGCACTATTGTAATTTTATATTAAAGTCTGATTTTAGCTAAATTTTCAGCAATTCGCATATTCAAATCTGATTCTTCTGCTATCTGTTTTTCAAGTTCTGATTTTAACGATTCAAATCTATCTGCAAATACAAATTCATCTTCTTCATCAGGTAAGCCTACATATCTGCCAGGTGTAAGCGCAAAATTCAGTGCTTTTACTTCTTCTAATGTGGAGCTTTTGCATAAACCTGCAATTTCATTATAATCATTTTCACCGGTTCGCCAATTATGGTAAATTGCGGCTAAGTTTGTTATATCTTCATCTGTAAATGCAAGGTTTTTTCTGTTTACCAAATATCCATGGTTACGGGCATCAATAAAAAGTATCTCGCCTTTTCGTTTGGTTTTATTTCTTCTTAAAAACCATAGGCAGGCAGGTATTTGTGTATTTAAAAACAGCTTCCCCGGAAGGTTAACAATGCAATCGACAAGATCATTTTCAACCAATGCTTTTCTTATATCACCTTCGCCTGATGTATTGCTTGTAAGCGCGCCTTTTGAGAGCACAAACCCTGCCATACCGGTTGGGGCTAAATGATAAATAAAATGCTGTATCCAAGCATAGTTTGCGCTGCCAGCAGGGGGTGTAAGTTTTTGCCCTAAAACACTCCATCTGGCATCATCACGCAGCAACTCACCGCTCCAATCGCTATCGTTAAACGGCGGGTTTGCAATAATGTAGTCGGCTTTCAGGTCCTTATGGGCATCATTCAAAAAACTGCCTTCATTGTTCCATCTAACATTACTGCTGTCAATTCCGCGGATTGCAAGGTTCATCTTGCATAAACGCCATGTGGTCTGGTTGCTTTCTTGCCCAAAGATAGATATTCTGTCCTTGGGGTCAAGCTCTAATCCTTTTTTGCCGGGTTTTTTGTAACGGTCTTTATGGGCTTCAACAAACTTTTCGCTTTGCACAAACATTCCTCCGGAGCCGCAACACGGATCAAAAACCCTGCCTTCGTAAGGCTCAAGCATTTCAACCAGCAGCTTTACAACACTTGCGGGGGTGTAGAACTGACCGCCTTTTTTACCTTCGGCAAGGGCAAACTCACCCAGGAAATATTCAAACACTCTTCCAAGTATATCTTTACTTCTTGCTTCTTTTGTTCCTAATGTTGCAGTACCAAAAAGATCTATAAGACCTCCAAGGCTTGCCTTATCCAATTTTTCTTGTGCATAAACTTTTGGTAATACACCTTTAAGGCTTTTCGGGTTGTCTTTTTCTATAGCATCCATTGCATCATCAACATCTTTACCTATTGTTGGTAATTTCGCTCTACCTTGAAGCCAACTCCATCTTGAAGATGGCGGAACATAGAAGATATTTTCCGCTGAATATTCGTTTTTATCTTCGGGATTTGCGCCTTCGTAGTCACCTTTGCCCTCAACCAGTTTATTGTGAAGCTCCTCAAATGAATCTGAGATATATTTCAGGAAGATAAGGCCAAGGACAACATGCTTGTATTCGGCAGCATCCATATTTTTACGGAGCTTATCGGCAGCTTTCCACAGCTTCTTTTCGAGTGGTTCTTCTTTTATTTCTTTTTGCTTTTTAACCATAGGTTCCCACGGAAGGGGATTTTGAGAATATTTAAGAATATTGAATAATTAAAATTAGGATAAATTTGATAAAAATAAAAGGTTATAAAATGCTACTAAAATATTACCAAAAGAAAATACTAAACACATCGAGTAAGATCAGAAGTCTCTTATTAATTTTGAACATATAATTTCTTGCTCTCGAGAATATTGTTAGCAAAAGATAGGGTTAAAACAAGTTTTAAAGGTATAAAGATATAAAGGTCTGTTGATTTGTTGAAGAATGTTGAAATGAATCTGCGTAACAAAAATGAAAGCATTGCATATACAACTACCGTCACCGCAGACCAAGGTTGACAAGAAGGAGATATATTTGTGGTATAAAAGAAAATTCAATTATAAACTAAATATAATACGAAATATGAGAAAAGATGAATTAGTTACAAAACTTGAAGCTATTGAAAAAATGCTGGCTGCACAAAACACAGTATTAATGACTTTTAATGATGCAAAAAATTATCTCAAGATTAGTGCATCAAGTCTATATAAATTAGTACATTATAAAAAATTGAGGAGTAGCAAACCCAACGGAAAACGGCTATGGTTCTCTAAACAAGATATAGATGCCTGGGCTTTAAGCAGACCAAGTAAGACTGCCGATGAAATTGAAGATGAGGCAATCAAAATGGTAAATTCTAAATAGAATAAGTATAAAGAGGGGCTATTAATGACGAAACGAATAAGCAGATTAAATTCAAGAGAGCTATTAATGATCAGGAAATTTTTGATTTCCAGAGATGGCAATAAATGCAACATTTGCGGAAAGCCGGGTACTGTAAAAAAATTGATAGTTGACCATGTTGATAATTATCATTTTAATAATGAAAAAAGTAATCTGCAATTGTGCTGCCAGAGCTGTAATATTAAGAAAAATCCACCGCATTCTGCAAAAAAAGATGTTGATAATTTCTCTTTCTCTGTATCTCTCTCCCCCATACTATCGGAGTTGGATGATTCAAAATCATATTTAGGTTCTTCACCTGACATTACTCTTGAAAACTACCCGATCTGGAAGAACCTGAGGAGTGAACCGTTATTTCAAAAGTGGTTGTGGGAGGAAATGACCCGGAAGTTAACAATGGAAGTAGCGCAGGTAATTAATGATGGCGCTAACATAGCGAAATGTTCTTCTAAAACAACTACCGCGTACCTTGATAAACTTGTATATGAAACAGGTCCGTTTAAAGTCATTAAGGTACCAGAGACAGGATTAAGGATGCTGTGCTGGAAAGAGAAACATTTCCCTTTTAAGGAACAGAGTAAGAAATGGACAAAATAGAAGTATGATGAAGCATATTCCAAATTTACATTTGAATAAAATGTAGACTTTTGTAGACCTTTAAATTAATTACGGAAAATTAAAATGCTAAGAATAGCTAAGGTTAAAAATATATTTACATAGGTATTTACAATAACAAAAATATAGAATAATGGATAATTTAAGTAAAAACGAAAAATTTATTTTGAACAGGGGGGTTAAATTTACAACCATTGATCATGTAGCCAGGGAAGAGTTAAATCTTGATCTGACTGAATATGCAATTGCAGATAGTATTTATCATTTAAGCAATGGACCTTCCAATAAAGTACCCGGCTGGTGTAATGCAAGCAAGGAGTATCTTGCCAGATTTATCGGCAGAAAACCAAGGCAGGTTTTTAATATTATAAATAAACTGATCAAGGCAGGCTTAATCGAAAAGAATGAGGATCTGTTATTGAGGACAACCGAAAAATGGTTTGAGACAGTTGTGATGAGGAAAGACCGGATGAAAGCGATAAGAAAAGAGATAGAAATAATAATTAATAAACAGTAATGCAAAAATTGCATAGTACATCGGCATTTTTTACACAGTATGTATGCAATAATTACATTGAAGGTATGCAATTATTGCACACTATAATGATATAATAAATATATATAAATAAATAAGAACCCTCATTTTTCCAAAATGAGTTAAAAACTCAATTAAAAAACACAAATTTGAAGAAGGTAAGAATTGTAAATTTTGGAATGGTAAAGTAATCAATGTGCCGCTTGAATTTTAAAAGGCAGCTGAAACCTAATAGCCGTAAACAGAAAATATTTATTAAATGACATTTTTTAAAACCAATATAGCTAACAAAAGCTAACATATAGTTGAAAGGAAACGAATAAAATTATGAATAATTGCAAAAAATGTAAATTCTGGAACAGGAAAAAAGTTATGAGGCCGGGGGGATGCGGCATGTGTGAAAACAGGCATAGTGAAAATCATAAGATGGTAACTGGAATTACATTTGAATGTCCGGATTTCAAAAAGGGTAATTTTAGTAAAAAGTTCATTATCTTATTAACACAGTAGATAATTTATTGAAAATTTCCTAAAAATAAGTATATTTATTTTAAGACAGTTAGTAAATTCATTTTTTGTTTTCTGAGTGTCGTTTTTGCCTGGCTGATAAATATACCATTATTAAAATTAAAACGGCTCATAATTTCAGTTAATTAATGAGCCGTTTTTCTAATTCCAATTTATGACTGAAATAATTCAGTTTTACGATTCTAATCCCTATTCATACCTTAAAGCTTCAATCGGGTCAAGGTTAGAGGCTTTGTAAGCGGGGTAAGTACCAAACAAAACTCCGACAATAATACACAAAATTATGCCTATCATTATCCAATCAAACGGGATGGCTGCTTGAGCACTCAGAAACGAGCCGGCAAGATTTCCTATACCTACTCCTAAAAATATACCTACTAATCCGCCTGCTATACAAAGAACTACAGCTTCAATCAAAAATTGTGACAAAATAGCACTTTTCCTTGCACCAATCGCTTTTCTAATTCCAATTTCCTTAGTTCTTTCTGTTACTGAAACAAGCATAATATTCATAATACCGATACCTGCAGCTACAAGTGCAATAAATGATATTGCCATAGCTCCTATTTTAACAAATTTTGTAATATCGTTAATCTGAGCTAAAAGTGATTCATTACTGTAAATTTCAAAATCGTTTTCTTGACCTGGCATATTCTTTCTGATTGTTCGCATGTGTCCAATTGCAGATTCAATTAAAGTATTGTAATCAATTTTGTCATAAGATGTTACGGTAATATTTATCGAATTATTTCGTCTTCCGTAATTACTTTGGAAAGCTGTTAATGAGGTCAAAAGAAAATTATCTCTTGATTGACCAAACATCTGCCCTTTTGATTCCAATACTCCTATTACGCGGTAAGGCTTTCCGTCAGCCCTAATTTCGTTTCCTATAGGATCAATATTAGGGAAAATAATATCGGCAACATCTTTCCCGAGAATTGCAACCGGATTACCTGATTCCATGTCACTATCTCTGATTTCTCTACCTATTGCTACCTGCCAATCATTTGTTTTCATTGCTTCGGGTGTAATACCTGCAACTTGAACATTAGGGTTTGTTTCTTTATTTCTGAATTTGACAACTTTTCCGAATGTCCACTGCTCTGCAGCAACATATTTGGCATCAGCTAGTACTTCTTTTAATTTAATAAATTCTTCAAGAGTAATATCTTTTCTGTTTCTATACTTACTTCTTGAGCCAGGACCGCCTGTCATAATAGCAGGCCATTTCTGAATCTGAAAGGTGTTTTTCCCCAAAGAGGAAACGCCGCTTTCAATACTATTTTGAAGCATTGTAACAACCGTCATAATTACAATGATTGAAAAAATACCGACTACAATACCTAAAATTGTTAGTCCTGCCCTTAATTTATTTGCACGAAGAGCAGAAAGTGATAATTTAATACTTTCCCAGAAATTCATTACTCATACCTCAATGCTTCAACCGGGTCTAATTTAGCAGCCTGAAATGCCGGAGCAAATCCCGCTATGATACCCGTTAAAAGTGAAATAGTTACTGCTATAATAAATGCGTCATACTGAACAGAAGTAGGTAGCCACTGATTTATTAACATACTCATTAATACTGCTATGAGCAAACCAAGTAACCCTCCTATCAAACAAATTATAGAGGATTCCAATAAAAATTGCATTAAAATTGTTCGTCGTTTAGCCCCTATAGCTTTTCTGATACCTATCTCTTTAGTTCGTTCTTTCACAGAAACAAACATAATATTCATAATTCCGATTGCACCTACAAAAAGCGAAAGCCCCGTGATAAATAGACCTGCAATTTGAATCACACCAACCGTAGAATCATAACTCTGAGTTAAACCTTCCTGTTGGTTTATGCTAAAGTCATCTTCATCACTATAACTCAAACCCCTAACTTTTCGCATAGCACCAATTGCTTCAATTTTTGTATCTTGAACCATACCGGTGTTATGTGCTTTTACTTCAATTGTAATACTTCTGAAATTAGTATTAACAAAATGTTTGAATACAGTACCAATAGGAACATAAACTCTTTTATCGGGATTAAAATTACCGAGCATAAAACTACCCTGTTCAGCCAAGATACCGATAACTTTATACTCAATTCCCGAAACTTTTATGTACTTACCTAATCCGTCGCCTCGGGGAAATAGATTATTAGCTACTTCAAATCCCAATACTGCAACATACCTTGAAGACCTGCTTTCAATATCGTTATAGAATCTGCCTTGCGAGTAATTAAAGTTTGTTGTATATTGAAAATCGCTTGTAGAACCACTAATAAACACATTTTCTACACTTTTTTCGCCAACTTTAATTGTTTCGTTTGACCAAATAGTTGGTGCAATGGCAGCCGGAAGTTTAACTGCATTTTTAAACTTTTCATATTCTGCCATAGTGATGTTACTTCGTTTTCTCATCTTCCACCACTCAACATTGCTGAACCAAGCCCAGCGGTCAACATAAAGAACATCAGACCCCATTGAGCTTATACCTCTCTGAAAGGCACCGTCAATTCCTTTTATTGCGGTTGACATTAAAACTACCGAGGTTACACCGATCACAATACCGAGTGTAGTCAGGAAAGTTCTAATTTTGTTAGCCCTTATTGAGTTAAGGGCAATTATTAAACCTTCTTTGAGTTCATATAGAAATGTAAGCACTTAAAAACCTTTAAATTGAATTTAACTTACTTTCAGCAAGCGGAATTATTCTTTCTTCATTTATTGCATCACTCTCAATCAAACCATCTTTTATTCTAATCACTCTTTTTGCGTGTTTAGCTATATACTCTTCGTGAGTTACAACAATAACGGTATTTCCTTGAGAATGTATTTCATTAAAAAGAGCCATGATTTCTTCACCGGTTTTTGAATCAAGGTTTCCGGTAGGTTCATCAGCTAATATAATAGCAGGTTTAGTTACTAATGCTCTTGCAATAGCTACTCTCTGTCTTTGACCGCCGGATAGTTCATTCGGTTTATGGTGAATTCTATCACCTAACCCAACACTCTCTAATGCTTTTCTAGCCCGTTCTTTTCTCTCGCCACTTGAAAGACCTGCATATATAAGCGGTAATTCAACATTATGGAGAGAATCTGACCTTGATAACAAATTAAAAGTTTGGAAAACAAATCCGATTTCTTTGTTTCTAATTCTAGCAAGCTCATTATCAGTCATTTTAGACACATTCACACCTTTAAACTCATATCTGCCATAAGAAGGTGTATCTAAACAACCGAGCATATTCATGAGAGTAGATTTGCCGGAACCGGAAGGACCCATAATAGCAACATATTCATTTTCGTCAATGTTTAGAGAAACATCTCTAAGAGCGAAAATCTCTTGTGTTCCAATTTTATAGACCTTTTTAATATTTTCAATAGTTATTATATTCATTTTTTTTCCGGTTTAGATTTACGGTTTTTTAAATTCACCGGGTTTTCCGCCGGTATTTTCAACACGCAACAATGAACCGTTTTTTAATTCTCTGGATATTGCCTGGTAACTACCGGTAACTACTTCTTGATCTTTTTCAAGACCTGTTTTTATTTCAATGTAATTATCATCACTAATTCCGGTTGTAACATTAACTTGTACAGCTTTGTTGTTTTCAACCACAAAAACAACTTCCTGAATTTTTGCACCACCGGCACCGCCGCCCATTTGAGGTTGATCACCGTTTTCAGGTTTTATTTCCGGTGTGCGTGCTGTTACACTTTGAATAGGAACAGAAACAACATTCTCTCTCGTTTCGGTTTCAATTGAAGCATTACAAGACATACCCGGTCTTAAATCTTTGTCTAACTCAATAAATTTGATTCTTACTTGAAAGTTTACAACTTGTTCTTGAGTTCCTAAACCTTGCGATTTAGCACTATTACCCATTTGAGTTACAATTGCGTTAAATTTTTTCTCTCCAAAAGCATCAACTTTTATTTTGGCAGTATCGCCGAGTGAAATTTTAACAATATCATTCTCGTCAACATCAACTAAGGCTTCCATATTGTTAAGGTCAGAAACCGTCATACAATTTGTACCTTGAGAGAACCCGCTACCGAGAACCCTTTCCCCTCTTTCTACATTTAATTCGGTAATAGTACCTTCAATAGGAGAAAGAATGATAGTTTTATTCAACTGTTCTTGTGCTTCTCTAACTTGAGCTTCTGATTGTGTTACTGATGCTCTTGCACTTGCAATTGAAGCTTCTGATTGAAGATATAAACTCTTCACTGCTTCAAGATCAGCATCGCTGGCTAAATTCTTAGCATGTAATTCTTTCATTCTGGTGTAATCAGATGATACTTTAGTAAATTCAGCTTGCCTCATCATCAAAGTAGCCCTAACAGATTCCAAAGATGCTTGAGCTCTTTGTAATTGTGAAGCGTATATATCAGATTTTATCCTTAATAACAACTGTCCTTTTGTAACTTTATCCCCTTCTTTAACCGGGAGATCAACAATTTCACCGGTAACCTCAGGAGTAATCAATACTTTGAATTCAGCTTGAATTTTACCTGTTGCAATCACTGTTTGGGTTAAATTCCTAATTGCTGATTTTTCTGTTTGTACAGGAATAATCTCTTCTTTACCGCCTTGCGATAAAACTAAAATAATAACGATAACTAAAAGCGCACCTAAAGTGCCAAATACTATCAGTTTTTTCTTTGATTTTTTCTTATCTGCCATTCTAATTTCTCCGGTTAACCTTATTTAATTACCGGTACTTCAAGTGTACCTAAGTCGTATTTTAATTTTTCTTCAAGAGTTAAGAGGTCAAACCTTGAATTTATATATTGGGTTTGAGCATCTAATAAATCTGAGTTTGCTATCAACACATTTAAAAGTGTGGTAGCACCAAGTTTATATTTCTCTTCTTCAATTTTTCTTGTTTCTTCAGCTGCAACAACATTTTTTCTACTAACTTCAACCCTTTTTCCGGCAGTTTGTAAATCTAAAAATGTTTTTTGAAGGTCTCTTTTTATAGAGCGAGCCAAATCACTCAAATCAACTTCGGCAGATTTTTTCTGAATCATTGCCTGTTCAATTTGATTTGTTGTTATCCACCCGTTAAAAATAGGAATAGATAAGTTTAGAGAAACACTAAGATTTCTATTTTCAAACATATCTGAAACAGTGTTTCCTCTAAATCCGTATGTGATTGAATTTGTGAGTACAGGTAAATGAGCCGCCCATCTTGCATCAATCAATGACTGTGCATTATCAACGGTGACTTCTAAACTTTTGTAGTCTGATCTACTTTTAAGCGCATCAACTATTAATTTATCTAAATCAACAGTTTGCCAATCAGTGCTTTCAAAATTATCTAATTCTTTTAATAGTTCACCCGGATCTGCATAAGTATATTCATGAAGAACATCTTCTCCAAGAAAATATAGAAACGCCGATTTTGTTGTTTCAAAATCATTTTTTGCCTGAAGAACAGCTAATTCGGCTTGCCCCACTCTAACTTGCTGTTGATAAACTTCGGCTAAAGTTGAAGTGCCTATCTCATTCTTCATAGTTACAATTTCTAAGTTTTTTTGGTTCCAGAGTAAGTTATCTTCTCTAACTCTAACTAATTCGGCTGCGTTTAAAATTAACAAATAGCGGCTGATAGTTTGATAAACTATTTCTTGTTTCAACCTGCTCAAATTTAAACCTGTTTGAGTAACCTCATTTTCGCCTATTCTAAGAAATTTAAAACTTGCTAAACCATCAAAAAGTGTCCAATTAGATGATAATCCTGCTGTGTAACTTCTGGTTTGAGTGGTTGAAGCGGGCGATTCGATAATACTTCCGTTAAAATTAAATTCACCGCCTTTACTTTCTGACCTTGCCCAGTTCCAGCCTGCATTTGCAGAAACCGACGGCAACAATTGCCCTAAAGCGGCTCGCATGTTAGATTCTTTTGATTCTAACTGATATTCACTTTTTAAAATGTTCGGATTTTTACTCAATGCCTTGTTAATTGCATTTTCAAGCGTTAAAACTTGTTGTGCTGAGGCACTTATTGAAAGTGTGAAAATTGATATTAATAAGAGGATTGTTTTTTGCATTAATTTTTCTCCGGTGTTTGGGAGCATTGTTCTACTTAATATTTAGTTTACTTGATGCAAAATATTAAGTTTTCTAAAAATTACTGTTTTTAAAGTTATAAACGGTTTCTTTCTAAGACTAACGGTAATTAACTATAAATAGTTGTCTTTTATCCTTAAAAGAAAAGCTAACGCTTCTTCGTAATTATTTCCTATTTCCCCTTCTAATATGGCTTCTTCTATTGCACTCTTTAAAATACCGACTTCCCTTCCCGGCGGAATGTTGCATATTTTCATTATTTCATCCCCCCTGACAGGTGACTGAAAAGCTCTGAGTGCGTCTTTCTCTCTCACATCCTTAACCCGTTCCATAACTACTTCATAATTCTTCAAAATATTGCTTACTTTAACCGGGTTCTTGCTCGTAATATCTGCACGGCAAAGCATAATTAAATCGTCTAAATCTTCTCCTGCATCAACAATTAGCCTTCTAATAGCAGAATCTGTAACTTCTTCTTTAGATAAAGCCACAGGTCTGAGATGAAGCCTGACTAATTTTTCCATATACGGGAGTTGATTCATCGGTAAAACAAGTTTTCGAAAAATTGATTTTAACATCCTTGCGCCAACTTCTTCGTGCCCGTGAAAAGTCCAGCCGGTTCCTTCAATAAATCTTTTAGTAGGAGGTTTGCCTATATCGTGAAGCAACGCAGCAAATCTGAGCCAAATTTTATCTGTGACTTCAGAAATATTATCAACAACTTGGCATGTATGATAGAAAACATCTTTATGATGATAATCGTTTCTTTGGTCTATTCCACCCATCCTGTTTAATTCGGGAAAAAATTCTTTTAATAACCCGAGTTTAAACA
This sequence comes from Ignavibacteriaceae bacterium, assembly GCA_014879635.1. Taxonomy (GTDB): domain Bacteria; phylum Bacteroidota; class Ignavibacteria; order Ignavibacteriales; family Ignavibacteriaceae; genus BA9. The sequence goes on from JACSRR010000339.1 coordinate 14,396, forward strand.
TGTATATTAAACCAACAGATGGTTTAGGTGATGCAATTGTTTTTACAAACTCAACAGAAATTCTCTCTTTTGTAATGATGTTTATTCTTTGTGAGTGAGTTTTAATTGCTTCGCAAACCGAATCATCAATTTGAAAATTTAATTGAGAGGCAAATCTGCACGCTCTCATCATCCTAAGCGGGTCGTCATTAAAAGTTTTTTCCGGCTCAAGCGGGGTTTTGAGCACTCCGGTTTTAAGGTCATTTAAACCACCGTGCAGGTCAATTAATTCACCGAAATTTCTCTCGTTTAATGAAATTGCCAATGCATTAACAGTGAAATCCCGTCTTGAAATATCCTCTTCAAATTCTGCCGGCATTACTTCGGGATTGCGACTCTCAAGGTTATAAGATTCTTTCCTTGCTCCCACAAATTCTATTTCATAATTACCCAGCCTCATGTGTGCTGTACCGTATCTTGAAAATACAGTGAGATTTTGAATTCCCATTTTTTTTGCAAATTCTTCCGCAAATTCAAGTCCGTTACCCGTAACTACAATATCGATATCTTTTCTTCCACGGTTTAACAGAAAATCTCTGACAATACCGCCAACTAAATAAGAATCAATATTTTTTTCGGAAGAAAGTGAAGTGATTGTTTTAATAAAAGGGAGAGAATTTAAAAATTCTAAAATTTCGGAATGGCTTTTCATTCGAGTCAAAATAAAATCAAATAATAATTAATATTCAGACCCTGCAACTCTTTCAATAGAGGCACCGAGTTGACCAAGTTTACTTTCTAAACCTTCATATCCGCGGTCAAGATGATAAATTCTCAAAACTTCTGTGGTTCCTTCAGCAGCTAAACCACCGAGAACTAAAGATGCACTGGCTCTCAAATCAGTTGACATTACTTTAGCACCCCTGAGCTTATTAGTTCCTTTTACAATGGCACTGTTGTCTTTTACTGTAATATCAGCACCTAATCTGGTAAGTTCGGGAACATGTGTAAATCTGTCACGGTAAATTGTGTCGGTTATGGTTGCCGTACCGTTACAAACCGACATATATACAATCCACTGAGCCTGCATATCGGTTGGGTAGCCCGGAAATGGACCTGTTATTACATCAACCGAATTAAGTTCAGAATCTGTTGCATCAATAGTTACGGAGTTTGAATTGTAACTCAATTTTACACCGGTTGCTTCTAATTTTTCACAGAGCGAATACATGTGTCTGATATCAACATTTGTGAGATTAACTTTGCCTTTAGTAATTGCACCGGCAATTAACAAGGTACCCGCTTCTATTCTATCGGGAATTGTGTCAATATTTGCGGGATTTAAAAAGTCAACACCTTGAATGTGCAAAATTGATGAGTTCAAACCTTCAATTTTAGCACCCATACTTATTAAGTACCGGGCTAAATTTGTGATTTCGGGCTCCATTGCCGCATTATTAATTATAGTTTCCCCTTTTGCTAAACAGGCAGCCATCATAATATTACCTGTTGCACCAACAGAAGGAATATCAAAATTTATTTTCCCGCCGTTAAGTCTTTTTGATTTAGCAATTATATAACCATCTTCAAGATTAATTTCTGCGCCTAACCTCTTTAAACCTTCTAAATGAAGATTCACAGGTCTTGGTCCCCAGGCACAACCCCCGGGCAGCGAAACTCTAGCTTCGCCATACCTTGCTAAAAGTGGACCGAGAACATAAACAGAGGCACGCATTTTTTTTACATGCTCATAAGGGGCGGTAAAATTATCAACCAAAGTGGTATCTAAAGTTACAATTCCGTTTTCGAATGTGTAGCCGGCTCCTAATTGTTTTAAGAGTTTAAGCATAGTGAAAACATCATTTAACTTTGGGGTATTCCGGAATTCAGAAATACCGTTTGCAAGAAGTGATGCAGGAAGTAGTGCAAGGGTTGCGTTCTTGGCTCCGCTTACATTAACTGAGCCATTTAACTTTTTACCCCCGTTAATTACAAATTTATCCAAAAAGTATAAAAACCCGGTTGTTAATTAATCTTTGCTTTCATTAATATTCCGTTCAAACCCGTAATAAATATTTCATTTGATGAAGCACTTACGGCGTCGGTTAACGAAATCAGTTTACCTGTAGGAACAATAGTCCATGTTTCACCGGCGTTCTTAGTTAACAGAAAGTCACCTTTTCCGGTAACAATTACTCCTGTATTGGAGTTCATAAATTCCAGCGAGATAAGGGCTGAAAGTGTATTTGTTTCAATTTTTTTCCAAGATGAGCCGGCATTTTTCGATCTATAAATTTCACCGTTAGCCCCACACGATATAATTGTTTCTTTATCGATTGCTCTAACATCTCTTAAATACCTTTCGGTAAAAGCGGGTTCTACTGACCAATTCATACCACCGTCATCAGTCTTCAAAAATACTCCTCTCCAACCAACGGCATAACCGGTTCTTTCATCTGCAAAATCAGCAGAATAAATCAAGTTTGTAGTGTTTGAGTTAGCTCTTCTGAAAGTATTTCCGTTGTTATCAGAAATCAAAATCACACCGTTTGCACCCGTTACAATAGCTTTGTTGTTTGAGAAAAAGCGAATGCTAAATAAGGCTTCTGTAGTATTTGATTGGATAATATCCCAAGTATCGCCTCTATCACCTGATCTATAAATTGTTCCGTTTTCTCCTACTGCAAAAAATGCTTCGGAAGTTGCTGAAACAGAGGTGATATTATACGGACCCGGCGCCGGTAATAAAATCCAATTTGTTCCGCCGTCATCTGACCTGATAACCGTACCGCTATCTCCTACCGCCAATGCAGTAGAGTTATTAATGAAAGCAATTCCGTTCAAATTATGAGTAGAATTACTCACTAAGTTGGTAATATTTCTGGCATCCACATAATCGGGATTTGAAGTGTACGAAAAAGTTGTATCACTAGAAGTATCACCTTTCTTAGTGAAAATCTCGCTGTCTTTTAGAACACTATAAAACAGATACACAATACCTATAATTGCTGAGAGAATTACTACTAAAAGAATTCCGAAAGTTATCGATTTTTTAATTTTGCTTCCTTGATCAGGGTCAAAAGAAGGTTTTTCTCTCGTAGATGTTGCGGTGTTTCTTCCGGTACTTGAAACTAATTCCAAATCTTGAAGATAATCTTCACAGCTTATATATCTTCTATTTTGGTCTTTTTCAAGGGCTTTCATCGTAATTTTATCGTAATCGGAAGGAGTTCCCGGTACGCTCGCAGAAATTTTTGGAGCAATTTTTTTTAGATGCCCCTGCATAATTTCAAATTCTGTGGGAAATTCAAAAGGAGTTATACCTACAACCATTTCGTAGAATGAAATACCGATTGAATAAATATCGCTTTGGCGTGTTGGTTCTTCGGCATTAATTTGCTCGGGACTCATATATAAGAGAGTTCCGATTTTGGTTCCGGTTTTGGTGATACCTTTTTCATATATTGATTTTGATATTCCAAAATCCATAATTTTAGCTACGCCGTCAGTATCAATAATCACATTAGAGGGTTTAATATCACGGTGAATAAAACCTTTGGAATGAGCATAGCCTACGCCGCGTAAAATCTGTTTCAAAAAGTTTACAGCTTCGTCTAACTCCAACTTACCTTTTCGGTCAATTATTTGTTCAAGAGTTTCACCGTCAACAAACTCCATAACAATTCCCAGGTAACCAACTTCGTCAATAAAACCGTAAACCGGGATAATATTGGGATGGTTAAGTTTGGCTTGATTACGGGCTTCCCTTTTAAAACGCTCGATAAACTGAGCACTTTGAGAAGTTTGTTGATTTAAAATTTTGAGAGCAACAAATCGTTCAAGTTTTAGGTCAAGGGCTTTATATACCACACCCATTCCGCCTTCGCCTACTTTTGAAACAATTTTATAATTACCGATTATAGCGCCTACCATGATATTTTATCTTTTACTTATGAGAATAAATGTGTAATTATCAGGGGATCCCCTGTCTTCAACAAGATTAATAATTTTGTCACTAATATAATCTAATTCTTCTTCTTTTAATAATATTGTGAGTTCTTCCTTAGTAATTTGGTTACTAACCCCGTCTGAACATAAAAGAATTTTCCAAGAATCTTCAGAAGGTAAATCAAATTGAGAGTAATCAACAGTTAAACCGTCAGTTTCACCTAAGGCTCTAATTATAACATTTTTATAAGGATGATTTTTTGCAACTGTATCCGTAATTAAGCCTTCATCAACCATTTTTTGAACCAATGAGTGGTCTTTTGTTAACTGAACAAGTTTACCTTTAGAATAAAAATAGATTCTTGAGTCACCTACATGCCCCCAATAAGCTCTACCTGCAGAAAGAAAAACTGCAACAGAAGTTGTTGCCATACCCTCAACATTTGAGTTATTTCCGGCAAATTCTAAGATTTCGTGATTAGCTGAAAGCATTGCCATACTCAACCGGCTCAAATAATCAGCTCTTTTAAGTGTGTTAAAAGTTTCTGCGATTGTTTTT
>JACSRR010000439.1 GCA_014879635.1 Ignavibacteriaceae bacterium
TAGTACAAGACACAAGACACTTCAAACCAAGAACTACGCACTAAGCACCAAGAACTTTTTCTCTCTGTGCTCTCTGCGTGCTCGGCGGTTAAAATTTGTTAAATTAGTGACAAACATATTTAGTACAAGAGACAAGACACTTCAAACCAAGAACTACGCACTAAGCACCAAGAACTTTTTCCCCTTTGTGTTCTCGGCGTGCTCGGCGGTTAAAATTTGTTAAATTAGTGACAAACATATTTAGTACAAGACACTATAAAAGTTAACATTGAGAGTGGCATGTATTTTATTTGAGAAAATTGATATAAAAATAAATTTTAGTTAGAATTAACTCATTAAATTTGTAACAGAATTTTAAAATATTAAATCCCTAAAACTTTTGGGTCAGAATGTTTTAAAGTATCAATATTATGACTTGAATATTAAATTAAACTAAAAATAAATGAAAACAGCAATTATAACGGGAGGAGCAGGTTTTTTAGGCTCTCACCTTTGTGATAAATTACTCAGTGAGGGGATGAAAGTTGTCTGCATTGATAATTTATTAACAGGAAACATTGAAAACATCTCACATCTATTTTTGAATGAAAATTTTTCTTTTGTAAAACACGATGTAACAAATTTTATTCATATCCCGGGCAAAGTTGAGTATATACTTCACTTTGCCTCACCCGCATCACCCAATGACTATCTGAACTACCCGATTCAAACGCTTAAAGTCGGCTCTTTAGGAACGCATAAGGCGTTAGGATTGGCTAAAGAGAAGGGTGCCCGCTTTCTATTGGCTTCAACTTCTGAAGTTTACGGTGATCCGCTCATTCACCCCCAAGATGAGAATTATTGGGGAAATGTTAATTCTGTTGGTCCAAGAGGTGTGTACGATGAAGCTAAAAGGTTTGCAGAATCATTAACTATGGCTTATCACCGTTATCACGGAGTAGATACAAGAATTGTTCGGATATTTAACACTTTTGGACCAAGAATGAGGTTAAACGACGGAAGAGCTTTACCTGCATTTATTTCGCAAGCTTTAAAGAATGAACCCCTTAGCGTTTTTGGAGATGGTTCTCAAACTCGCAGCTTTTGCTATGTTGATGATATGATTGAAGGAATATTCAGTCTTTTAATGTCAGATGAGGTTTACCCGGTTAATATAGGAAACCCCGAAGAAATAAGTATTACCGGTTTTGCTAAAGAAATAATTGAATTAACAGGTTCTAAGAGCGAAATCGTTAGTTTTCCGTTACCCGAAGATGACCCCAAGGTAAGGCAGCCGGATATCAGCAAGGCAAAAAAAGTATTAGGTTGGGAACCTAAATTTACAAGGCGTGAAGGACTTAGGCTAACAATTGATGCTGTAATTAATGCCAAAGTTACCTTATAAAAATAAAATGGTTAATTTTGAATGTATAAATTAAAATTTTAATTGTTAATTAAACATTTCTAAATTTGTGATAACTTCTTTTCAAACAAGATTAAAAAATTGAACCCAATTACAGAAAATTTGATAGTAATGGATTTGATATTAAATAAATTTTACAGAAAAAGGACTAAAAATGGCAGAATATCCGGCTAAAAGACTCAGAAGATTAAGATATAATCCGCTTGTAAGAGATCTTATAAGAGAAACAATTCTTACAAAAAACGATTTAATTTACCCGCTGTTTGTTGTACCGGGTGAAAAATTTAGAAAGGAAGTAGGGTCAATGCCCGGTGTCTTTCAGCTTTCAATTGATGAGTTAGTTTTAGAATGTGAAGAAGTCAAAAGTTTAGGTATTCCGGCAGTAATTCTTTTTGGAATTCCGGAGCATAAAGACGAAGCCGGAACTGACGCTTATAATGATAACGGAATTATTCAAAGAGCCGTTAGAGCAATTAAAAAAGATGTTCCCGGTCTTTTAGTTATTACTGATGTTTGTTTGTGTGAATATACATCGCACGGTCATTGCGGATTGTTAAAAGGGGAAGAAATCTTAAATGACGAAACAGTTGAATTGTTGGTTAAAGAAGCTGTTTCTCACGCTAAAGCAGGTGCCGATATAATTGCTCCTTCGGATATGATGGACGGAAGAATTAAGGCTATCAGAAGTGCATTAGACGAGAACGGATTCGAGAAAATTCCCGTTCTTTCGTATGCCGTTAAGTACGCATCAGGATACTACGGACCTTTTAGAGAGGCTGCAGAATCAACCCCCGCTTTCGGTGATAGAAAATCTCACCAGATGGACCCCGGTAATTCTAACGAAGCTATTAGAGAAGCTGAATCTGATGTAGAAGAAGGGGCTGATATTTTAATGGTTAAACCTGCAGGTCCTTATCTTGATATTATTTATAGAGTAAAAGAAAAAACCGGTTTACCTATGGCTGCCTATCAAGTAAGCGGTGAGTATGCAATGATTAAAGCTGCCGGTAAGCTTGGTTGGATTGATGAGCAAAGAGTTATGCTTGAATCGTTAACCGCTATTAAACGAGCAGGTGCGGATATGATTTTAACTTATTTCGCTAAAGATGTAGCTAAACTATTGTAGTAAAGGAAAATTAAATGTTTGAAAAAAGTATAAAATTATTTCAGGAAGCCGAAAAATATATTCCGGGTGGTGTCAATTCTCCCGTTAGAGCGTTTAAATCTGTTGGCGGTAATCCGGTTTTTATGGTGAGAGGCAACGGCTCAAAAATGTATGATGCCGACGGAAATGAGTATGTTGATTTTATCGGAAGTTGGGGACCGCATCTTTTAGGGCATAACCACCCGGTTATCACTTCTGCTATTTCGGAAAAATTAAAATTTGCTACTTCTTTTGGTGCTCCCACAGAGGATGAAATTAACATGGCTAAACTTATTAACGGTTTAGTGCCTTCGGTTGAAATGGTAAGAATGGTTAATAGCGGAACCGAAGCTTGTATGGCTGCCGTAAGAGTTGCAAGAGGCTTTACCGGCAGAGAAAAAATAATTAAATTTGAAGGGTGTTACCACGGGCACGCAGATTTCTTTTTAATTAAAGCAGGTTCAGGAGCATTAACTCTTGGTGTTCCTAACAGTCCGGGTGTAACCGTTTCAAACGCAAACGATACATTAGTTGCAAGATATAATGATATCAAATCTGTTGAATCATTAGTTTTTGCTAACAAGGGGCAAGTTGCGGCAATAATTGTTGAACCTGTGGTAGGTAATATGGGATGTGTAATTCCTAAACCCGGCTTTTTGGAAGATCTTAGAGAACTTTGTACAAAAGAAGGGATCATCCTAATTTTTGACGAGGTTATGACAGGGTTCAGACTTTCAAAAGGGGGAGCACAAGAGCTCTTCAGGATTAAGCCGGATCTCTCAACTTTTGGTAAAATTATAGGCGGAGGTTTACCTGTGGGAGCATTTGGCGGTAGAGCCGATATAATGAGAAAACTTGCTCCGTTAGGTCCCGTTTATCAAGCCGGAACGCTCAGCGGAAATCCGCTCGCAATGGCTGCGGGTTCTGCAATGCTAAACTATATAATAGATAACCCCGGTCTTTACTCGGAGTTAGAAGCTAAAACTAAGAAAATTCAAGATGAGTTTGAAAAAGTTAATAAATCGTTTGGTAAAGATTATACGATAAATAGAATTGGTTCAATGATTAGTTTGTTTTTTACTTCTGAGCCGGTAAGTGATTTTGAATCTGCTGTAACATCTGATACTAATTTATTCGGAAAATATTTTCACGAGATGCTGAAGCGGGGAATTTATTTACCTCCGGCACAATTTGAATCGTGGTTTATATCAACTGCTATTTCTGATATGGATATTGAAAAAACAGTAAAAGCTCATGAAGAATCATTAAAAGCAATTCTTTAAAATAAAAAAA
>JACSRR010000250.1 GCA_014879635.1 Ignavibacteriaceae bacterium
TCCGTCGTCGGCAGCGTCAGATGTGTATAAGAGACAGTTTTAATATTCCGGATTAAGATTTTTTAGATAATCGGGCTTTATTAGATTGAAAAACTCTTTCTTTTGAATTATGTGTAGCATATCTATATCACTAATAACTTTTTCTAGATCAAAATTAGTAGAATAATTTTTGTAAGCGTCGATATCGAAAAAATTTACTTTTTCACCCTCATTTACCTTACCTTGAACTGTTATTCTAGAGATGTTATTGAATAATAATTTCATTGTTAACTTACTTTCACTCCTGTAAAGAGTAGTTTGTATGTTCGTTTCTTCAATTATCGTGTCGGGCTTTACAAAACTTAAATCAATGTTCGCTACCCGGTTGAAATCTTCATTCGCCTTGAAAACACTTATAAATCTTACCCCGACTCTGATAACAGGTTCCTCAACAAATAAAAAACTCAGAAGAGAGAGGTTGTTTTTTATGAAGCTAAAAAAATCCTCCCACAATTTGTATTCACCTTTAATCTCAAATGAAACAATATTTTTCCCTATTAAAAGAAAATAATCTTCAGTTTCAAATACACTAATTTCTTCCTCAGTTTTCTCGTTTAAAACTTCCTTTTTTATCTTAGTATTTTCTTTTAGTTCCAAATCACTTAAGAAAATTTTTGACTCCGGTTTGTTTAAAATATCATCCTTGAACCGGATTTCAACACCTGCGCTTATCAAAGGATTTGGTGATAATTTTTTAGGGAGTGATTCCATTTTTTTCTCTGTTACTTGTACAAAAATAGCTATTTGTCAGATAAATTCCATGAAATAATTCTCTTGAACCTTACATTTTAATAGTCAAAATAATTCACAGGGTGCATTGAGAATTCAATTGTTTAAAAAGTTTAGCCAAAAATTGTCTTATATACAAAATTATTTGAAAATGTTAGAAATGCATAAAGTTCAAATCTTTTGCTGTTTAAAAAACTGAAGATTTTAACTTTGCCCAGCCACCGGTGTTTTTTCTTTGCATAATTATAAAACTATAAATTTACTAATCACCCTTAACTCCCGACCCGGTCGGGATTACTATTCACTCTTTTCTTTCAGCGTTAGCGATCTATCAACTACGCTTTGCTTTAAAGTGTATCAAAAAGAAAACAGAATCATGTAAGTGTATCAAAAAAAGACAACGGATTGAAAGATAACAGGCTAAGTAATTAAAATACAATATGTTAAATATTTGGCACGGTATTTGCTATTATACAGGAGAGATTATAATTAATAGTTGACATTTAATAGAATAGAAAACTAAAAGGAATAACAAAATGGAAAATATGAGTCTCGTCGGTATTGTTGCGTTAGTATTTTTCGCTTTTATTTTAATTTTGTTCGGTATCGGATATTTCTCATACAAGATGAAAAATAAATTTGAGCCGGAAGTTATAAACAAACTTGACTTTGCCGATCAAAATTACGAAGAGAATTTTAAAGTATCAAGATCAAAAGAATCAATGCCCGATAGAAATTCATCTATTAGCAATGTTACAATTTTAGATTCACAAAATTTTGCAGGCTATTCCGAAAATCCTTCAGTTAGATATACAGGTTATGTTGAGAGGCCTGTTGAAAGACCCGAAAGATTTTCAGTAATTGAAGTTGAGAAACCGGTAGTGCGGGATTATAACCCAAGACACACTCTAGCAGGATACTTAGCCAATTACAAATAGTATTATTAATCGAATATTTTTTACCTTTTTGTGATGTTGATGGTTAATTTTAGGGTAATTCAAACTTCTGAGTTACCCTTTTTTTATTTCATTTTAACCGAATAGAAAATCCTTCTTTTACCTCTAATTTCCTTGTTGAAGAATCAATAATTTTCCGTAAGTTTAAGAAATAAATAGTTGTTTATTTAAGTGAATTATAAATAAAGTGAATTTCAGGTTCCTCTCTTATCTACTTTCTTACACTATACCGGCTATTACAATTGCAGGTATATTAGCGGGCGGAATATTAACTTTTTCAAATTTTATATTTGTCTTTGTGATTCTACCTGTGGTTGAACTATTATTGCCGGCAGACCATTCAAACGAACAGGATGAATATTATAAACGGGTTAAAAACTCAATTCCGTTCCGTTTGATGTTGTGGGGTCATGTTTTAAGTCAATATGCAGTACTTTACTTCTTTTTAGACGCTTTTAGAAATGATTTAAGTGTGTGGGAAATAATTGGAAATACGCTTTCAACCGGTATTATGTTAGGCGGTATAGGGATAACAGTTGCTCATGAGTTAATTCACCGAAAATCTGCAATCGACCGGTTCTTCGGCAAAGCACTATTAATAAGTACGCTATATCTTCATTTTTATATTGAGCATATAAGAGGGCATCATAAGTTTGTGGGCACAGATAGAGACCCTGCTTCCTCAAAACCCGGCGAAAATGTTTACACATTCTGGTTTAATTCTGTTACAGGTTCATTTCTCAGCGCCCTAAAGCTGGAATCACAACGATTAAAAAAGAATGGGCTTCAAGTTTTTTCTCTTTCAAATCAGATGGTTAGGTTTATTCTTTATCAAATTATTTTTGTAGCAGGAGTTGGATTAATTTTCGGATTTAATGTTATACCCGGTTTTATTGCAGCATCAATTGTTGGCTTCACCTTATTAGAAATTGTTAATTATATTGAACATTACGGATTGAGGCGAACCGAAATTGCTGAGGGAGTTTTTGAAAGAGTTGATGAACTGCATTCGTGGAATTCCAATTTTTATATAAGCAGAAAATTTCTTTTTGAACTTACAAGACACTCAGACCATCATATCAATGCCGGCAGGGAATATCAAACTTTACGGCACTTTGAAGATAGCCCCGAGCACCCAACAGGTTATCCGGGAATGATTATATTGGCTCTCATCCCTCCCGTTTGGTTTAAGGTAATGGATAAAAGAGTATTAAAATATAATTCAAATTTGTCGAAAAATTAAACGGTTTTTGGTGGCTCCCAGAGTTCAATTTTTGTGCCGTCAGGGTCAATAATCCAGGCAAATTTACCGAATTCGGATTCCTCCTTTTCTCCGCATAGTTCAATACCTTCAGATTTGAGAAGAGTTAGAAGTTCGTCAAGATTTTCGACACGGAAATTTATCATATATTCTTTTGAGCTTGGTTCAAGATATTTAGTTGATTCACTAAACGGCGACCACACAGTATAACCTGTTTTCTCCGGATTTTCAAAATCACGCCAGTAAAATTCCTTGCCGTAATCACCAAATTCGATACCTAAATGTTTATCGTACCAAAGTTTTAATTCTTTTGGGTTCTTACTTTTAAAGAAGACGCCGCCAAAGCCGGTAACTCTTTTCATTATATTTGCTCCCTAATAAAAATTGACTGAATAATCAACAAACGAACCGTTATTATAGTTAAACTTAGCCGAGAAGAAACGGTCTTGACTAAGCCATTCAATAAAAATTTTATCTCCTTCCCAAAGATTAAGAGAAGTTAGTTCACCTGAATTTATCCACTCAAGATTTCCTTCGGCAGAGTCAATCAATTGCCCGGAAAATTCAGAAGCGGTAAAAATAAAAACATACCAATCATCAATTCCGTCAAAAAGCGGAAAAGTGATTAAACCTTTAAGTAGGGGTTTTTTAATATCCAAACCGGATTCTTCTTTTATTTCTCTAATAGCACAATCTTCGGGCGATTCACCCTGTTCAAACTTACCGCCTAAACCGTTCCATTTGCCTTCGTGGTAATCGTCTTTTTTTTTTTTTTTTTTAATCATTAAAG
>JACSRR010000269.1 GCA_014879635.1 Ignavibacteriaceae bacterium
TAGCACTTAAAAAAATAACGCTATTTTTAGTCGCCGATTGCTTGCTAAATTTATTTATTACGCTCAACAATATTAAAAATACTTTCTGGAGTTGAATCTTAGAATACTTTGTATAAAAATTATATATCCATGCATTTATAGAATATAATACATTGATTATAAATATAGCATCTATGAAAAATTTCTGGCTCAAACTTGATATGCGAACAAAGGTAATATTAATGTTTTTTTTGTTTGTAATATTTCTATCATTTGTAGGATGGTCCAACTACCAACCTCCCGAAGCTAACAGCACTGCTGATAATTCAGATTATGTAAATAGTATTACTAACAGAAATCCAATACTTTCCTACCCAATTTCATATTCAAATATTTGGTCCGGGAAAATTGAATTGTTTCCAGACAGAGTAAGAGAATTAGATTATGCTCTATCAAGCTCAGACCAATGCGGAGGAATTACAAGGGGAATGGATGTATATTACACATCAGAAGTCGACTCAATTATGGTAATTACGAATAAAAATTTGGCTACAACAGATATAGAATTAAGTAATTTTAATTCAGCTAAAGAAATCATTGCAGGTAATGCTGATTTTGATAAATATAATGCAGAATTATCCGCCTTTAGAACATATTGTTCGTATTTTTCATTATATAAAATTGATGAATTCGAAATAGATTATCCGAATACTGAACATTCTCGAGCTATATTGGGTATTGGCTTGCGACAAACAAATGTGGATAGTATTAATGGTATTGGGTTGTACATCTATGTATATGGCAGTAAAGGTGATTACCTTATACAATTAAGCAGAAGTTTGCAGGGAGGCTTTTTGTATAATCAATCAAATTGGGATACGTGCAAATCTAAATCATTACAATCTGATCAAAACGAATGCCTTGCAAACATCTATAAAAATGAGCCAAGTATGAAAAGTAAAGTTGAAAGTGAGATACAGAATTTAATTAACGTATTTGCTTTGCCAAATGGAGAATAAGAACCTATCTACAGCAATTTTAATTCCTGTTGCATTACTAGTGCTCTTTCTATGTGGGTGTTGCATACTTACAATATTGCTTTTATTTAGTTGAATTGGAATTATATAAATTATAGACTTATATAAATATTTTATATTTCGTCTATATGCTGTCCAAATTCCTAGTACTGCTGACCACTGTTGCCATGATAGTAATAAATTTATTATCTAATGCTATCCCTTTTAATAATAAGACCACAGCCGAGATATCGGATTCCTTTAAAGTATTTTTTGTACCTGCTGGTTACGTGTTTGCAATATGGGGAGTAATTTATCTGGGATTAATTGCATTTAATATTTATCTTTTTCTAAATAAAGAATTAACTCCTCAGATAAAGAAAACCTTACCTTTTGTTATTTTTACAAATATTTTTAATTCAATTTGGATCTTTTTGTGGCACTACGGTTGTATTACATTGAGCGTGTTAGTTATTGTTCTGCTTCTTATTTCTCTGGGCTATATCTACATACAACTTCATAAACAAGCTACTACAGGCAAAAGGCTAAAATATTTAGTAATGGTACCGGTAAGTATATATTTCTCTTGGGTAAGTGTAGCAACAATAGCAAATATTACGGCAGCATTATACAACCTTAATTGGGATGGATTTGGAATAAACGGTGAATTGTGGGCATCTCTATTAGTTTTAATTGCGGCATTAATCGCAATTACACTTGTATTTAAATATAAAGATAGTGTTTATGCTTTGGTAATTATTTGGAGTGTTTTTGGTATTTATAATAAGTTTCCTAGTACAACTCCATTAAATGTAGTTTGTTTAGCAGCATGTCTATTAGTTTTGGCTGTTGTTGTATATACTATTGCTAGGAATTTATTAAATAAGAATAATGTCTAGAAAATTTTTAGCTTTTTTTATCACAATATTTATAATAATTACACTTTCTTTAATAGGTGTAGGAATAACCTATGTTTTGAGAGTTACAAATATTGATAAGAATGTAAAAAATTTTATTGAAAAAGTAGATGTTGTTTCTTACACTACTGTGTCAACAATTGTTTCATCTCCAGTATCTGATCTAGATTTAATTCCGGATAAAGTAACTGAAATTGATCAGAACACTTCTGAATTGTCTTCTGAGGTTTTGCAGCTGAGTTTTAGTTATCAGAATTCCTCAGGAAATTATGCAGTTATGACTACGAAAAAAGGTAACCGAATTTCAATAAAATCAGCAGCACAATCCGAGGAAGAAGCACAATTTATTGAACTCTTTGCTAAAAAGGAGAATGAAACATTTCAAGAGGCAATTGAAAGAATCTATTTAGACGGTGTGCCTGAAAATTTCTGTTATTTTAGTCCAATAGAAAATGAATATAATTTTACTAATAAAAACTTTACTCTTGGCACCATACGTTCCGGTGTAGGAGTTAGACCTGAGCAATGTCCAGGCCCTTACACAGAAAACACAACAAGTGGGCCACGGTTCTTCGTATATGATTCAAGCTTTCCCGATAGATTTGCTTTTATTTATGTAGGTGAATCTTTTGTAGCTGGAAGGACTCCAACTCAAAGCTGGTTTGAAAGTCTTCAATTTCTAAAAAATTAAAATCCTGTTTGATATTTAAGCATTATATATTATAATGTACTATCGCTAAATTTGTAGTAGGGAGAGTGTATAGGTGACATTCGGAACTGCCCCATACCAGTATATTGTGCTTGCATTATTGGGTGGGGGTACATTGTGCATCTTAGGCATAGTTTTCGTTTTTATGTCAGCAATTAGGAAGATGAACGGGAGCAGAAGGCGATGGCTGGAACCAATACTTCCAGCGATTGTGTTTTTACTCCTAGGCGGTGCAATAATTTATGCTGCACTGCAGTTCGAACCTTACAATGATAGACTGCAGGAGGAATTCGATGAGAGTATTGATATTCTGAGTTTCATCGAAGAATTCCTGAAGTAATCACAGCGGTCGGGCAATCTTTGATTGCCCCAGAATTTAGTGTCACTCTGGAGTGACAGCTTCAAATTTCCCATAAAATCCAACTGTAAAGAGAATGTAAATATGTGCGCAAATAAATTATATGTATAATTTATTATATTTGACATCATTTTTTGAAAACGGTATAATATATTTGTTCTTTTTCAATAAATTGAGTCCTGGAGGATCACCGTGGCAGTAACCGCTCGGCGGTTAGAAACCGCCCCAAAGAAAGTCCGTCCCATCGATGTTATGGTGGGAATCGTGGAGATCCTCCTTTCTTGGGAGGCTATCCGTCTTTATCTTGCCTTCGTGGTAGGGTTTGCGTTTGCTTTCGTCGCGTATCTGGGTCTGGCTCAGACCTTTGGGGTACTCGATCCCCAGTACGCTACGCATTTGCAGAACGTGTTTTGCCCTATCGCGGCGTCGGTGGGTGCAGGCATCTTCTTGATGCTGAGTGCCGGGAATCGTAAGACAAAGCCGCTTTCAAAGGAAGAAAAAAGAAAGCGGATCGAAGACCCGCGCTGGGTCTAGTCATTGCAGAAGAACATCGCATGAGCGTCGGTAATTTCATTCCCGACGCTCGAACCTTTTTAAAAGGCTAGACTTTCAATTTACACTAATATTTTCCCTTAAGTCAAGGTATACAATGCTTATAAAAAAAGGAAAGCTTTCGCTTCCCTTTCTCAATAATATATTTTCATTATTTTTTTGCAGTTTTTATTGCAATTGTTTTTGGTTTAACTTCCTCCGATTTTGGCATAGTGATTGTTATTACGCCGTTATCAAAGGATGCTTCTGCATTCTCTGCATTAACTTTAACAGGAAGTGAAATTGATCTTACAAAACTTTCACTTCGCATTTCCTTTAAATGATATTTTTTATCATCTGTCTTTTCATCAGTTTCTTCGATTTTGCCTTCCAGTGTTAATACGTTATCTTCAATAGTTAGTTTTACATCTTCTTCTTTATATCCTGGTGCTTTTGCTTTAACTACAATTGAACCATCGGTTTCGTACATATCTACATCAATACTTGTAGACATCATTGTACTTAATCCTGATGTATTAAAAAATTCATCAAGAAAAGTATCAAAAATTTGAGATGGTCTTACTACTGTTATTCTTCTATCATTCATATATTTATTTCTAAAAAATAAATTAGCAGGCTGTGTGTTAGCCTGCTAAAATTTTATAACATCACTAAATTTTATGTCAAGGTTTCTTTTATGCGCTTTCTAAATGAATATCCTCACTAGGTATTTCTAATTCCAGTATTTTTTTACTAATTCCCCCTTCTTCTTTGCTTGCATTGGTTAAGTCAATACATAAAGCAGCAAAGCTTTGGATTTCGTCTAAACTCGGATAAATCCCTTTATACATTTTATCGATTAGTGGCTGTAGTTTTGATTTTAGAAACTCTGTTAGTAATGCTCTAAATTGCATAACTTCTTTAGTATTAGATGCTTCATAGGCAACAAAGTCTATAAAATTATGTAATGAATCAAGATCTTGAAGAAAAGTATTCAACCAGTTTACTGCCCCCTCTAAACTAGAATCCTCGGTCAATACACTAAAACTTTCAAACCATGTTAAAAAGTAGTTTAAACCTAATTTTGATAATCTTTCTTTGAGTGTAACGTTGTTAAAGACAATGCGTAATCCCTTTAGTTTACCATCTTTGCTTATAAGATCTACTCCAGGTGTGCCATCTATATGAGTAGTTAGTGGATTTTCAAGACCATATCTCTGCCCAGCTAAAAATGAAGATAGTTTACCCCCGCCTTCACTATCTAATAGTGGGTCTGTTGGATTGTTCATGCCTTTTCTATAACTATTTTGAAGTCCTCTGATATATTCTTCTGGCAATTTACCCTCAGTGGCATCATCTAAAACTTCAACAATTGTCGAGTTGTTATCTTTAAATACTCTTACGACAATGTTCTCTGCTTTCATTGCTTTTGCGTTCAATATTAATGTAGAAATAGTAAAGAGAACTTCAGGACTATCAATTGGATCATTTATTTCTAAATATAGATTTGAGACCTCATTTTCTACGGCTGCATAAACGTAGTGGTTATCGTCATACCTATCAAATCCAATTGTTTCAGGGTAATCTTTAAAATCAATTTGGTATTCTTGATTTCTGAATCTCCTGATAAGAACAAGCATCTCCAGGGCTTCATCAAGCGCTCTTAATATTGCAGGGATATATTGTGCAAGGTAACCATATTCATCTTCGTTTATCTCACCATTCACTGTTGACCACTTTACCATATCCATATATGAGAATATCCATGTAAAGGATTTTTTCACATCATGGTCAACCAATCCGTTGACTCTATAAAAAGGACCGTTCAGCTCGTTAAATTGATTCCCTAGTAACCTCTCTATGGCGTTCCTTCTTTGCGAAAATATATTAACACTAATTACATTATTAACTATGTTGATAAATTCGGAACTTCTTCCAGAACTAACAATGACTCTTTCAATATCTTGAGGCGAGGATATTGTTTCACCTTTAAAAAAATCTTTAAATCCCTGTAAGGCAGCTTCAAATCTATCAAATTCCTGATCTTCTAGATTTTCCATGTTATTGGTTAAAGGTGTATCCATATATATGCTATAAAGAATATTCGGTTCATTATATAATCACTTAGTGAAAAAAGATATGATTCAAACAAAACACGGGAATATAAACTTACCGGCATTCATGCCGGATGCAACCTATGGCTCCATAAAAGCAGCAAGTTTTAAAGATGTGGAAAAGACGGGAACGGAAGCAATCGTAACAACGACTTTGCATATTGAGCAGAAAATCGGCAGCTTATACATTAAAGAGTTTGGTGGGTTACATAAATTCTTTGGTTGGAATAAGCCAATACTTACAGATAGCGGAGGCTGGCAAGTGTTTAGCCTTATTCAAAGTAAGGCCGATAAGGGTAAAAATAAAATTACAGATTTGGGTTGTTCTTTTGTAAATCCTAATACAGGGGAACATTCACTTTTAACTCCCGAATCATCCCAGGTAATTCAGCACAATCTAGGAGCAGATATAGTAACTGTTCTTGACGATCCTATTCTAGGCGATGCTAGTTATGCACAAAGAAAAGAATGCATTAGAATTAACACTTTATGGGCAAAAAGAAGTAAAAAAAAGTTTGATGAATTGAATAGCCACTTAAAGGTAAAACCATTGATTGGTGCAGTAATTCAGGGGGGTAACGATACAGAATTGCGAAAAATTAGTGCAGAAGAACTCTTGGAACTTGATTTTGACATTTATAACTTTGGGGGCATGCCATTACATACTGGAATCACCTGGCTTACAGATTCCAAAAAAGGTTTTTACCATGAAATGCTTGAATACGTTTCAAGCCTTATCCCCAATACAAAACTAAAATACGCAATGGGTATTGGCCAGCCCGATGATATAGCTTTTTGTGTGGATGTAGGCTGGGATTTATTTGATACAGTTCTACCTACAAGAAATGCAAGACACGGATTAATTTACGTGAGTGAAGGGCAAGGTGAAGAGACAAAAAAATATAAATCATTTGGTTACGACACTTTGCATTTAAAAACTGAAAGATATAAATTTGATGACAAACCCATAGATGAAAAGTGTTCCTGTGAGGCCTGTAGTACAGTAAGTAGAGCTTATTTAAGACATTTAATTCGAATTGGTGAGGCAAGCGGGCTTAGATTAGCAACCATTCATAATCTTCAATTTTATGCTGACTGGATGAGTCAAATTAGGCAATCTTCGTAAATTCCATCAGGAATACACAACTTCGGTTTGATTTTCTGACCTCGAATCATTAATATGTAAAGAGATAAGTAGTTTATGTATTAATAATTAAAAATGCCCTTGTTACCTAAAAGACCTAGACCAGTTGTGATGGTATCTATGGACGGTGTTGGAGTTGCTCCACCGGGTCCTGGAAACGCTGTAACCTTAGCTAATACTCAAAACCTAGATAAATATTGGCCAATGTATCCTCATACTTATCTTGAGGCTGCTGGGTTAAACGTTGGCTTACCTTCAGGAACTGATGGTAATAGCGAAGTAGGACATATGACAATGGGTGCGGGAAAAGTAATCTTTCAGAACTTACCAAGAATTGATAATGCTGTGAGAACAGGTTCGTTTTATCAAAACCCGGTACTCAAAGAAGCGTTTGATTTTGCGAAGAAAAATAAAGGAAATGTTCATTTGTTAGGTTTAGTAGGTAGTGGTTTTGTTCACTCCTCTATTGATCATCTTGAAGCTATTATTAAATTTGCTGCACTTGAAAAAGTGGATAAAAACAGTTTATTCGTCCATGCGATAACAGATGGAAGAGACTCTCCTCCTAAGTCCGCGATAGAGATCCTCGAGAAAATAGAGACATGGTTAATTCAAAGAAGAGTTGGTAAACTAGCAAGTATTATTGGAAGAGCTTATGCAATGGATAGAAACAGAAATTGGCAAAGAACTAAAATGGCCTACGATTTATATACACAAGGGGGAACAAAGGTTAAAGATTGGCATAAAGCTATAGAAGAATCATATAAGAAAAATGTCTTAGACGAATACCTAGAACCTATAAGTATTGTAAAGGGGAATGAAGATCCTGCAGTGATTAAAGAAAACGATGCAGTAATATTCTTCAACTTTAGACCTGATAGAGCTTACCAAATCGATTTTGCTTTTGAATCTGACGAGTTTAGCGAATGGCAAAGAGCAAAAATAAATAATTTGTATTGGGTAGGAATGACAGATTATGAAAATGGATTCCCAAGAAGAAAAGCATTTCCACCAGAAAAAGTTACAATGCCTTTAGGAAGAGTACTATCTGAACATGGACTCAAGCAGTTAAGAATTGCTGAATCAGAGAAATTTCCTCATGTTACATATTTTTTCAATGGTCAAAATAAGGAAATTACTGCTGGCGAGACCTGGATAGAAGTTCCATCTCCAAAAGATGTTGCAACTTACGATTTAAAGCCGGAGATGAGTCAAAAATGGGTTACAGATGTACTAGTAGACAAAATCAAATCAGGTGAATACGACTTTATCATGGTTAATTACGCCGGTCCAGACATGGTAGGCCATACAGGTGTAATTGATGCTGCTGTTAAGGCTATGACTGTCTGTGACCAATGTGTTGGAAGAATTGTTGAAGCAGCCCTAGAAGTTGGAGGAGCGGTAGTGATTTCTGCAGACCATGGAAATGCTGAAGAAATGATTGATACACAAACTGGAGCCCCCGATACAAAACATTCAACAAATCAAGTGCCATTTCTACTAATTGCAAATGAGCTTCCAGGAAGAGAACTTCCTGTTGGCGGCTTAGCAGATATTGCACCGACTATATTGGGTTTAATGGGTATTGAGGTTCCTCCTGAGATGACAGGTAGAAACTTACTTGCTTAAAAATTAAAACTCCCGTAGAAACGGGAGTTTTTTTTATTTTCTACTCTTTTTAAATTTTTCGCTAGCACTAACAAATTCTAAAAAGAATGGGTGAGGATTAAGCGGGCTGGATTTATATTCCGGGTGTGCTTGTGTGGCTAAAAAGAATGGATGTATTTTCTTAGGTAGCTCTATTACTTCTACAAAAAAATCATCGGGACTTGTTCCACTAAATACCATTCCTTTCTTCTGTAATTCTTTTCTGTACTCATTATTGAATTCAAATCTATGTCTATGTCTTTCGCTAACTAAAAGATTTCCATTTTTTAAGTGTTTCCCCATTTTGTACTTTGAATATATTTCAAATGCAAGAGTGCCTTTTCTTATTTCACAATCGAAAGCGCCTAAACGCATTGAAGTTCCCTCTCCTTTGATAACCTGATATTTGGGATCGAAAGGTATTGAATGAATTATTTTGTATTGTGTATGTGGATCAACTTCCTCAGAGTTTGCATTTTGGTACTTAACAATATTTCTGGCAAATTCTACACAGGCTAATTGCATTCCAAAACATAATCCTAAATATGGAATTTTATTTTCTCTTGCATACTCAATAGCACTTATTTTCCCCTCAACTCCTCTGCTTCCCCAACCAATAGGTACAATAATGCCATCTACATCTTCAAGCAATTTTTGTGCACTTTGCTTTTCGATGTCCTCTGTATTTACAAATTTGAAGTCAACTCCAACTTGTGTACCCCAACTTGCATGCTTTAATGCATGTGTTAACGAATTGTATGCATCAGGTAGTTGATAATCACCAGTAGCTATATATTTCCCGGCAATTGCTATTGTAACCCTATTTTTTCTTAATGAAGTCACTGTTGTAACTAAAGACTTCCACTTATCAAATTTCAAGGGATTGGCTCTTAATCCAAGTAATTTAAGTACTTTTGTATCAAATCCCTGCTCTTCAAATTTAATTGGAAGTTCATAAATGCTTCTTAAGTCTGCATTCAAAATTAATCTTTCTTTTGGCATATTGCATTGTACTGCAACCTTATCCTTTCTGAGTGTGTCAATTGGTTGATTACTCCTAAGTACTAGAAAGTCTGGTTGTATTCCCGACATATTTAAAAACCTCATTGATAACTGTGTAGGCTTTGTTTTTGGCTCACCTAAATGCTCGGGAACAGGTACATATGTAATATGTACGTGTAGTACATCCTCAGGATGAAAAAGCTTCATCATTCTTGCTGCTTCGTAATTAAAAATATTTTGATATTCACCAGCAGTTCCACCTAATTCAACAAGGCAAATATCGTATCCTTCTCCTGCTTTTTTTATATTATCAATAATCTCATTAGGTATTGCTGGTATTGCATCAACTGTTTTTCCTTGGTACCCCATAGATCTTTCTCTTTCAATTACATTTTTATAGACCATACCCATTGTCAAAAAGTTTTTCTTACCAACTTCAATATCTAAAAACCTTTCGTAGGTTCCCAAATCCATATCAGCTTCTAATCCATCGTTACATAAAAAGGGATCGCCATGCTCTATTGGATTTATTGTTCCAGAATCAACATTCAAATAACTTTCGCACTTGATTGCGGTTACTTTATAGCCTCTGGATTTAAGTAAAACTCCAAGGGATGCAGATGTAACTCCTTTGCCGAGGCCGGAAATTACGCCGCCAGAAATAAATATATACTTTGTGGAAGACATAGTGTGTGATTGATAACTATGTAACTCAGTTTAGGGGATTTAATTAATTTAGTAAATACCAAAATTTCCTTAATCTTTATTCGTTTTTTAGTTTTAGTATCCAAAATCTTGTATTTTGGTTCTGATCTTTTCGCACTTCTATTATCCATTCATTTTCAAATTTACTAGTATCTGTATGTGAATCGTCAACCTCTAATATAACTACTCCATTTAATTCTAATCTTTGTTTTGATTCCACTAATAATTTACTGATAATTCTTAGTCCATCTTTACCTCCATCTAAGGCAGAAATGGGTTCGTAGTTTTTTACTGAATTAGCTAACACAGGGACTCTATCTGAAGGTATGTATGGTAGGTTCGCAAAAATAATATTGAACTTTTTTTTACTTGGGTAGTTTTTAAAAAGATCTGAATTTATTATTTTTAATTGTGAATTTTGGATTTTATTTGTAAAGCAATTCTGATGAATAGGATTTAAAAGTATGTCTGAATTTTTCTTAGCTACTTCTAGTGCTGATTCTGATAAATCAGATAAATATCCTTCAAAGTTAATGCTTTTAGCAAGCAGTTCAATGGCAAAAGAGATCCCAATTGCACCACTTCCGCAGCCAATATCACAAAAAGTAATTGAATCTGATGTAACAAAATCTAATCCCAAGTCTATTATTTCTTCAGTTTCAACTCTAGGAATTAAAGTATTTTTATCGACAATAAAATCTTTACCTCTAAAATTCGCATAGCCGATAATATATTCAACTGGAATATCATCATCAACTTCAGTACTTAAAGTTTTAGGATCAAGTCCATGTTTTATTAATTGATTGTATTCGTAGGCTGTAAATTGTCTAATATTGTAAACGGTAAAAAAAGAACTTCTAATTATAAATTAAAAGTCCCTAATGTATTTACTTAATTTATTAGTTTTTGAAGAACTTCTTCTTTTTCCCTTCTCCTTCACCATCTTTCATTTCTTTCAAAACACTTACAACTTTTAGTTTTCTACCGTTTCTTTTCACTTCTTCCTGGGCCTTTTCTAATAAGTCTATTCTAATTAATTCTTTTATAAGATCCATTCTTTCTTTTGAAGTGCTAATCTTCTCTTCTAGAGCTTTAATACTTTCGTCATCTTTAATCTTCTCTCTTATTTCTTTCACACGTTTTGAGAGTTTATCGAGTTCTTCTACTTCAGGATTTTGTAGTTTTAAATCCTTAAGATCGTTTCTTAGTGTTCTAAGAATATCTTTCATTTTGAAATATTCTTCCACCTTATCTAAACCCTCTGCCGTCAATAATTCGTCATTTGAGATATTTACATCTGCCATAGAAACTTTTTAAAAGCTAACGATTTTTATATTACACCAACTTTTTTGTTTTATCTAGAAAAACAAATTGATCTGTTATGCTATTATCTTGTATGTTAGATGATCGTGAATTTCGCAGCCACAGGCCATTCCAAATAGAAAACTATGTATTCCCCGGAATATTGGATTTAGTTTCTCAACTAGAGTTTCTAAAGACTACACTTTCTAATGCAGAATTAATTCACTATGCAAATCTTCCAAGTGACTTCAGCAATATTGAAATTCCTGAAAATTTTTTAAATGAATACAACGCAGCATGTGCAAAAATGCGAACTTTACTTACCCTTTTAGAAGAAGCTATTTGTATAAATTTAGAGGAGGTAATTGAGCAAGTTGTTGAAATATATCAAAAAGCTTATCCCGAAGATTTCCCAGGTTTAGAAATTGTTAATATTGATAATTTAATTATTCTAAGTGTATTTAACAGTGAAGATCTTGCATTTCAGATTCAACTAAAAGAGGTCAATGGTGTGTGGACAGTTGAAAAATATATGACACACTTTAGACTTTATGGGTATAATGTTGAAATTCGCACATCTGTAAACGGTATGGAAACAATTATTCTGCATCCACCTATATTCGATCTAGGTGTTATTCCGGAAGTTAGAGATGAGGCAGCAATTGCGGCTATCAGAATCCCAGCCCCCAATAGTGAGGATTGGTTTTTAAGATTGGTTGATAAACGTGAAGATGCAAGAAATCCTAAGTTATTAATTTCGGATAGTTTGACCATAGCACCTTACCGTCAGAGAGTTATTAATAAAAAACTAGAAGGTGACTTAGTTGCGCAGCTAGTTGCCACAGAAGTTGATGGATTTGTACAATTGCAATTTATTGCTAAAAATATCCTTCAATTACCTGATGGCAGTTGCCAAATTCTTTCCAAATTTGGTTGCAACGCAAGGGTTGAGATTGCAGATAATGCAGACGGGTTGATTGAAACAGCAAGCAAGCCTGATAATATTATAGAAAGATTAACACTTGTAAAAAGAAATGGATATTCAATACCTTCTTCAACAAAAGTTGAATATTTTGATAATAGACAAATTAGAACTTTAGAAGTCAGATTTAAACCTGATAAGGATATTCATTCTATTGTAGTAAACGATAAAACGTATATTTATGGGGAATTCAGTATAATACTTTCGCCAAATGGTTACTACATTATTATCTTAGGGGACACTATGCAGAGAATACCCGTTAGCTTCTTTGGTGATTATTCTATTCAAGTGCCTAGTGAAGCTATTAGTCCTGTATACGAAATGGTAGATCCTTCTATTGATTTCCCTTTTACAGGAATAAGTGGGATAAATAGAACTGTAAGCTTGAATTAACTGAAGTGACCGGGACTCGAACCCGGAACCAACTGCTTAAAAGGCAGCTGCTCTACCATTGAGCTATCACTCCATAAGGCTTGTGAATTATATAAAAAAGTCTTGTTCTTGTCCATAGAACAGTTATTTAGACTTTTATGTGCGTTTTAGTGTACTCTTAAGGTTAATGAATTTCAATACACCCGGAGGGAGTCGAACCCCCAACCTTCGGTTCCGAAGACCGCTGCTCTATCCATTGAGCTACGGGTGCGTATGTTGATTTTAGCACTTTTTGCCAATTAAGGAGCAAGAGTTAAACTCTGTTTGCAAGAATTACTAGTCTGCCTCTTCCGGAATCAATTTCTGCGGTTGACACGATTATTAACCTATTTGCATCAGAACTAATATTATTATAGATGTCCTCAAAATTGCTATATATTTTCTTAATTTCAGTTATTTTGTAATATGCTCTTTCCCCTTTGAATTCAACACTTAGTTCATCATTAACTCTGAGCCTATCAATATAGTAGCAGCTTCTAGGGTCCGTACTATCGAAATATCTTCTTGTACACAATAAAACCAATTCTCCTTCGTTAAATTTATAAGAAGAACTATGTAACCAAAACCCAAACTTTAAAGCTAGGCTACTTTCTGGTGTTTGGTAAACAGGAGAATTAATTTTTATTTTAGGAATTGTTAAAACAAGGTTTTTATTCGATTCTTCTACAATTCTTCTTGGCCCTAGTTTATAGTCAGAGTAAATTTCCTCAAAGAAATTAGTACTTCCCTCAACTTCTTCCGGTGTACTTGCTACTTCAAAATTGTAATTTAAATCTAGGTTAATTATTGCTTGCTGTTCAGCAGTAAGCTCTTCGTTATTGGCACTACTATTTACCACAGGTTCTTTTTTTTCAGGGATCTCAAAGTTATAGTCCAGTCTATTTATTCTAATGTAGTTAGAAATCTCTGTAACAGCAATATTTACTCCTGGGCTTATAATTCTCCAAATTATGTTTCCAATAGCAATTAATGCAATGATTGAAACCACAAAAATAACAATTACCATTATAAATATGTTTTTATCGTCTTTATTTGTATACATTATTGATAATACCCTTACTTAATGGAGTAATTATAGCATACAAAGAGGAGTGAATGAATAACGGTTATATACAGTTAGCTGCTTAGTAATTTTAATGTCTCTTCAGAAGGTATGTTTGTGAATATGATTTCCTGAGGCTTTAATTTGTGGATAAATTTGACTAAATTCATATTGTAAGAGTTAAGTCTAACAATAAACTCTAAATTTTTTTCTTTGGCAATTGTTTTAAGCAATTCAAGCATTTTTTCGCCGATTAAATTGTCCACCTCACGTATTTCATTTCTGAAAGTTAATGCTCGTAATAGTTTAGAGTAATTTACAATTATTCCATCTATTCGATTTCTGCCGATTCTATCCAGTTCAAAAATAAATGAGGGAATAGAAACTTCTGCATAGATTCTAAATGTAGAAGATCGTTTTAGACCACTTGATGCAAAGACTTTTTCAATGTCATCTAGATTGCTTAAATTTCTAAGAGCGGGAATGCTGATATTTATATTTCTGCTATTGTGAGTTACTTTTGATTTTTTTATAGCCATAACTTCTACTCCTAAACTTTCGGGATAGTCTATGAATCTTTCATCAAGATTATATTTATACTTGTTTTCGTTTAATCCTAAGAGTTTAAGCTCAAGAGCTGAAATTGAAGACAGCTGATAGATAATTGGTTTGTGAATTTCACATCTTGCTGCAGTAGTTAAATCAAGTGAATATTTTTCAACTAGATTTAAAAGAACTTGCTTATTTTGCGAATACTCCTCGGGCAGAATATTATTATTTAGCAACATTTCGGTTCCGTCAAAGAAGCTTCCGCTAAAATACTGCAGTGCAGATAAATGTTTTGAGTTCATCTTGGAAATGTCTAAAAACACTCCGGATTCAAACATAAACTCATCAATATATTTTAGTTTTTCGTCTTCAGGTGACTTATCGTTCTTTAAGTCAGGGAATGTTACATTTTCATTAACGTTTTCTTGTTCCGTTTTTACTTCCTCAATTACTGGAACATCTTCTTTGCCTGCGACAATATCAATTACTTCTTCAGCTAATTTTTCAATGTCTGGTTCATTACCCACTTTTTCTTTTTTGGAATTATTTTCTTCTTTCTTTTTGTCTTTTACAGCTTTCTCTTCAACTTTAGGAAAAACTAAAGGATCAAGTGATAGTATATATATTTCTCCTGCTTCAATTCCCCATCTAACAGAAACTTCTTGTTTGAATAAGCCCTGAATCTTCTTTGTTACTTTTGAAATATAAATTATGCTGTCCTCATCTAGTTTAGAGTTCTTTTTCCAAGTTGGAGATAAGTCAACTTTAATAAAATTGCTCTTTGAATTTGTTTTGAGGTCATGAATAAACATGTAGTCTTGAGGAATAATGTGTGTATTCAGAATACGAAAACTTTTTGCATCAACAATGTAGCTATCGCAATGTTCTTCGAATTCCTCATTATCAATTCCGTAGACGGCTTTAGTTTCGATCTCGTTCTTATTAAACAAAGTAGAACTATTTGTTAATCCTGAAACTTCCGCTCGAATTAATTTTTGAATTATTATTCCTACGCTAATTTCTCCTTTATAGTAGCCATTAGCTCTAAATTCAATTGCTTCATCGCTAAATAACTTTGACCAAGCAATTTTTAACTGATACTCCAGATCTTTGATTCCCTGGAGTAGAACCTCTCCGGTATTTACATTTTGAGTAGGCACATACTTCTCTTCAATTATGTTTGAAATAATTAATGTAACAATTGGATTTTCGTTGTTTTCACTAAGCTTTTTATATGCATGTTCAAGTTCGAGAGACAATTTGTTTGGTAATTCGGAGTCCATTATCAATTTCTTTATCTCCGCTGAAGCTTCCACTGCTGTTTTTTTTATGAAAGGTCTAACTTTCTTTAGCTCTTTTGCAATAGGTGCAACAAGATTGTTCTCGACAAGGAACTCATCAAAGGCTAATGTAGAAATAATGAATGATGATGGAATCGGAATATTTTCTCGTACTAAAAAAGCTAAGTCTATTGCCTCTCTTCCTGACAATTCAAAATCTCTTTCCTTTAAATTTTTTGGAATAAGTATAAATTCCGGTTTTTGCGCAGCCATACTTTTTATTATGAGAGTTTATAATACCCATGTCAATGAATTTAGTATAGAACTCCTTGCACAATAAATTTATTTTTTTTCTACCTCGAATTTATTATCTTTATAGGTGACTTTAACTTTTTCACCTGATTTTATTTGATCTTCAAGAATCTTACTCGAAAGAAGATTTTCAATTTCACTTTGTACTGCTCTTCTTACGGGTCTAGCACCATACTGTGGGTTATAGCTGATATCAGCTATTTCTGTAACAACCGATTCATCAAACTCAACTTCAATATTCTGTGCCCTCATTAGTCTGGTTGTATTTTCAAGAACTAGTCTTACAATATCCTTAACTTCCGCCTGAGTTAATGCTTTAAACATTATAATTTCATCTAGTCTATTTAAAAATTCTGGCCTAAAAAATTTGCCAAGCAATTGAAAGATTCCACTTCGAATCTCATCCCAGTTTGGAGCTAAAGGCTCAGTGTCTTTTAACTTAATTAAACCTTCTTTGGAAGCTTTTGGTTTTTCCTCGCTTTTTTTCTTGGACGCTTCACTTAAGCCTATAGATGTAAGAATAAGATCGCTACCGATATTACTTGTTGCAATTATAATAGTATTTTTAAAATCTACTACTCTACCCTTTCCATCGGTTAGCTTTCCATCATCTAGCACCTGTAAAAGAATATTAAAGACATCAGGGTGTGCCTTCTCTAGTTCATCTAACAAAATTACCGAATATGGTTTTCTTCTTACTTTTTCAGTTAACTGTCCACCTTCTTCGTAACCTATATATCCTGGAGGAGCACCAATTAATCTGGTTACTGCAAACTTTTCCATATACTCACTCATATCTATTCTTATCATTGCATCTTCATCTCCAAAAACTATCTCTGATAATGCCTTTGCAAGTTCAGTTTTCCCAACGCCTGTTGGGCCAAGAAAAAGAAATGAAGCAATTGGTCTTCTAGGATCTTTTAATCCTGTTCGTGAACGTCTTATTGCTTGAGCTACTAAATGTACAGCTTCATCTTGTCCAATTATTCTCTCGTGTAGTTTTTGTTCTAGATTTTTAAGATTCTCTTTTTCTTCTTTATTTAATTCCGTAATCGGAATGCCAGTCATTCTTGAAATAATTTCATGAATATCTGAAACGCTGACTTCAGGCGTTCCAGTACCTCTTTGTTTCATCCACTTTTCTTCTATTGGTTTTAACTCTTCTTTTAGCTGTTCAATCTTAACTTTTACCTCTGCAGCCTCCTTATGCTGTGATGCTCTTGTTAGGGACTCTCTTTCTGTATCAAGTTTTTTAATTACATCTTTAATATCTCTTAATTCTTTTGGCTCACTGGTATATTTAATTCTTACTCTGCTTGCCGCCTCATCAACAATGTCAATTGCTTTGTCTGGAAGAAATCTGTTTTTTATATATCTATCCGAAAGGTTTGCAGCAGCAATTAAAGCATTTTCCTGAATTTTTAATTTATGATGAGCTTCGTATCTTTCTTTAATACCCTTCAGAATTTGTACCGTTTGTTCTACCGAAGGTTCATTTACGAGTACTGGTTGAAATCTTCTTTCAAGAGCGGCATCTTTTTCAATGTATTTTTGATATTCATTTAGTGTTGTAGCTCCTATAACTTGCAGTTCTCCTCTGGCAAGTGCTGGTTTAATCATATTTGAAAAATCAAGCTCACCACTTTGCGCTCCACTTCCAACAATGGTATGTAGCTCGTCAATAAATAAAATTACATTTCTCTCGACTTTCTCTAAATCATCGATTAGTTTTTTTACCCTTTCTTCGAATTCGCCTCTAAATTTAGACCCTGCAACAAGCTTGCTTAAGTCTAATGCTCTTACGGTTTTATTTCTTAGTACATCTGGTACTTGGTCTAAAACAATTTTTTGAGCAAGTCCTTCTGCAATTGCAGTCTTTCCAACTCCGGGTTCGCCAATCAACACAGGATTATTTTTCTTTCTTCTTGAGAGAATTTCTATAACTCTAATTATTTCTTCATCCCTTCCAATAACAGGATCAATTTTGTCTTGTCTTGCTAGTTCATTCAAATCCTTAGAAAACTCATTTAGTGTTGGTGTATCTAGCCCATTGCTCACTTTATTACCTTCTTTATCTCCCTCGCCTACAACTTTAATTACTGATTGTCTTGCTTGATTATGGTTTATTGCATATTTTTTAAGAACTTGTGCTGCTAAACCTTCCTGTTCTAGTATTAAACCTAAAAGTAGATGCTCAGTTCCAATGTAATTATGAGCTAGTTGAATGGACTCGTTGTTTGCTAACTGCAGTACTTGATAAGCCCTTGGGGTAAAGTTGGGAGTTTCCATTTTAAAACTGCCTTGGGACATTTGTTTTTCTAAATACTCTCTTAATTCATTTGTATTAATTCCAAGTTCTTTAAATACTCTTTTCATCACAATTTCGTCTTCTGTAATTCCATAGAGTATATGCTCTGTATCTATAGCTCTTTGTTCTTTTTGCTGAGCTATCTCAAAAGCTTTTTGTAATGCTTCTTGTGTTCTTTTAGAAAATTGATCTGGTAAATTCATAAGTTTTTCATATAAAAATTTAAAAATATTTATTTTTGTCTTTTTTATAAGTAGAAATAGATTTTAAGTTATTCGAATTATAAACCTTATAAATTTTATTTTTTA
>JACSRR010000443.1 GCA_014879635.1 Ignavibacteriaceae bacterium
AATAATAACCGATATTAAATGAAAGCTCTAGAGGAAATCGCAAGTAAGTTTCAAAACTCAGGATTCAACCGGTTTGGAAAAGTCTATTATTCGCAAGAAGGTGAAGGTGCGATTTTAAACAGATATTTATATGGCTGGATAAGAAATTTCCACATCGGTATTAGAACATCTCACCCCATCAGATTTACAAATACCTGCCTATTAAATAAATTAAGGTGTAACGGAATTAATATTGAAACTCGCTCCGGAAGCAGTGAAATAAATCTTAAGATAGAGTTATTCTCGAAATCAAAAAAACTTTCCAACCCTCATTTGAATTATCCGGATTTAAATTCTCATAATGAACTTGTTTCAATTGATAAAGAAAATATTTTAAACTACCGCTTTATTGAAAAAATCGAAGTCAAGACCCTTAAGCTAAAAAATATTTTAGATAAACACCTACCAAAGAAACAAATAATTGATTTTTTGACTAAGGATTTTAAGTGGAAAAATTATAAAGTAAATTTATCGAATAATAATTCAAAAAATAAACCGGAGGTTAAACTCTCTGAGAACCTCTTGCTTAACTTAAAAGAACAAAACTCACCTTCATACTTATATCTAACCGGAAAAGGTTATGAACTTTTTGCAAAAACAATAGACACAATTCTTATACTTAACACAAAAAAGTGCAAAAAATTCACAATGCTGTGAAAATTAAGCACATTAAAAAAATGGACTATCTCTTTATATAGTCAAATAAGGTCTTTTTTTTTTGGCACGGAATTTGTTAGATAAATTAAAAATTACAAAGAGATTTTGTAACAACTAAGTTCACTAGATTAAGATTATTATCAATTACTTTCTAAAGTAAAAATGAGCAAAAAATGAAAAAATTAGTTTTACTTTTTATACTTGTATCAGCAACCTGTTTGTATTCACAGTTTCCGGATACTTCCTACGGAGTTTCATCTATAGCTGATATCCCTGTTAACGGTGTTCAAAATAACTTTTATGGTATGAATGCCGCTTTTCAATCAACAGGGAAAATATTAGTTGTATCGGCTACGGTAAGTAATACACCGGATCACACATTCCACATTACTAGACTTACTACCTCCGGACAAATTGATAATACATTTGGTATTGATGGTGTTTCATCTCTCCAAAATAGTCAAGCAATCTCGCAGCCACATCAAATATTAGTTTTACCTGATGATAAATTTCTTGCAGTCGGTTCAATGTACAGAGGAGGTAATTACTATCCTGTTGTTATAAGGTTTCTTGAAAATGGTTTTATTGATGCATCATTTGGTGCCAATGGAGTTGTTGAACTAAACTTCCCTGGTAGAGTTGCAAAAGCTATTCGTCACTCAGGAGATGGTAATCTTTTTATTTTAATTAGAGGGGATACTTTAAAAGCATCATATTTGACAAAAATTAGTTTAGACGGTAATACGATTTCAACATTCGGAAATAACGGTTCAGTTTTGTTGCCTGAATTTGGTAGAGTATATGAAATGGCAGTGCAAAGTAACGGAAGAATATTGGTTACGGGTGAATTGACATATTCGAATGTTTTTGCAGTATTGGGAATTAGTCCTTCCGGTCAAATAGATAATTCATTTGGAACCGGTGACGGTTGGTTCAGGCGTTATTTTAATTATAATTCGGCGGCTGTTGATATTACACTACATTCTGATAAAATTTATTTGGGTGGAGTAGTAAATAATATTTATTACACAATACAAGCTTTAACAGCTGATGGATTAAATGATGTAACTTTTGGTAATGCAGGACTTGCATCTGTTTATACAGCCGGTCAAACAAATGCTGCTTACACAGTTTTAGTTTTATCTGACGGGAAATTACTTTTAACAGGATATGGAAAAAACTTTCCTTCTGGCGGTAATTTTTCAGATATGTTAATGGTTCGTTTTCATGAGAATGGAATTCTTGATGTTGAGTTTGGGGCGAATGGATATTGGTATTCTAACACATCTTATCATGACGGGCTTAGACACACAATAGTTGATGAATCGGGAGATATTTACGCAATAGGATATAGAAGATTAGGTCAATTTGTTAGACCTGCCGTAGTGAAATTATTTCAAATTATTAAACCTTCTGTTCAAATCTCGGCTGAGTCAATATGGTTTGATTCTGACTTTGACGGTTATGCTTCAGGAATTTTAGAAGCAGTAACAAATCCTGCGGATACCGTTTTAAGTTATAGTTGGATAGTAAATGGAGAAATTGTTAGTGAAGAGCAAACAACCGAGTTAACTCTTAGTTCAGGAGAACGCAGTGTTTTATTGGAGACAGTTTTTTCAACGGGTGACACTATTGTTAAAAGCAAAAACATCACAGTTTTAGCAGTATCAAAAAACCTAAATATACCTGTTGAAGGTGCGCTGAGTTCAATAAATAATTATTTTGTCTTCCCTTCGCTCAATAAAAACATGTACATTGTTGATTCATTGGGAACAATAAAATATCTTTACGAAACAGGAGGAGCAATAAAGTCAACTCCCGCCGTCAGTGATCAAAATAATATTTACACCGGTACTAACGATACAAGAATTTATTCTTTCGATATTTTCTTAAACTCGCATTGGGATAAAGCCATGGGAGGGCAAATTGAAACTACGCCCGGGCTTTCGGCAAATGGCGAGGTTTTATATACCGGTACAATGAACGGACTTCTTAAGGCGATCAAATGTGTTGACGGCTCACCGTTATGGACAATTTCAACCGGAGGCTCGCTTAAATCATCACCGGTGGTTGTGGAAAATAACTCCGGAAATCAAATCATCTATTTTATCGTTTCATACACAAATCCGGCAAGAGCAAAATTGTTTGCAATAGAAGATTTAGGTAATACATATCAAGAATTGTGGAACATGGATATCGCCTCCGAAGTAGTAAGCACACCCGCATTGATTAATTCAAACGAAAATACATTCATATACTTTGGAGATTTAGCAGGAAACATATATCGTGTAAGATGGGACGGATACTTTGAAACAGACTGGGTAAAGAATTTAGGAAGCCCTGTATATGCATCACCTGTATCGGGAGTAGATGACTTGATCTATTTTGCATCGTACAACGGTAAATTAATGGGCTTTGAATTAGAATTTACGACAAGTTCGGAACCCGCTTACCAATTTAATTCGGGCGAAAATATAAAAGCAACGCCATCAATAGGGAATGCGGGAATAATATATATAGCTACAAACTCCGGAAGAATCATAGCGTTAAAAAAGGATGAGGGAAATACGGAATTAATACTAGAGTGGCAATTAAAGATAGCAGGTGCAATGTTTAAGGGACACACAATAATCACATCAAACGATGTACTAATATTAATAGATGAAAACGGAAAGTACATTGCTGTTAAGGAATACAATCAACCCGCAATCATGAATGCACAGGCTAATAAATGGGGTACTTACAAAGGAAATGCGAAGAGGTCAAAAGTTGTAAGTAATCTATTAACGGGCATAGAGGGTGAAGAGAATATAATAGTTAAAGAATATAAACTAGAACAAAATTACCCGAATCCATTTAACCCTTCAACGCAGATAAAATTTACATTATCCAAAGAGAGCAGGGTAAAACTAAGTATATATAATGTATCGGGAGAAGTAGTACGCGTATTAATAGACGAAAACAGGTCATCCGGAAATTACAGTATAAGTTTTGACGGAAGCAACTTGAGTTCGGGAGTTTACATCTGTCTCTTATACACATCTGACGCTGCCGACGACGGA
>JACSRR010000444.1 GCA_014879635.1 Ignavibacteriaceae bacterium
AACAACCCAGATTACGAGTAGCGGTAGTAGGGACATCTTCATAGCAAAATATGACAGCAACGGCAATTTTTTATGGGTTCAAAAGGCAGGGTGGGTAAATTCGGATGAGGGTTATGGCATCTCCACCGATAATTCCGGCAATTGTTATGTAACCGGATATTTCATAAGTTCAGCCTTATTCGGAACTATTATATTAAATGCTAGTGGACCTTATAATGGTGGAGGATTCATCACTAAGATACGGAGCACAACAACAACAATCATAGAAACTCCAACAGTTCCCGGTACAGAAATACCTTTAGAGTACGGATTATCCCAGAATTACCCAAATCCATTTAACCCATCAACGGTAATACGGTTTGGTTTACCAAAAGTATCTGATGTAGAGATAAGTATATACACAATAAACGGAGAGTATGTACAAACCTTCCTGAGTGAAACCAAGGAAGCGGGATACTATGAGTTAACATTGGAAATAAAGGAAATGTCGAGCGGGGTGTATTTGTACAGAATAAAAGCTATACCTCACGATGGTTCTGATGCATTTATGCAAGTCAAAAAGCTGATTGTGATGAAGTAGTTTTGTTGTAAAAATATTCTGGGCTTTATATTAACATTGCTCTGATTACTTAAAACGCTGTTTATTGTTCTTTAAACTGCATCCCATTTAGCACACACAAAATTTTTTATTAAATTACTAAATAAAAAAGGTGTTAAAATGGAAACGAAGAAACTTTATTGATGAATATAAGCAAGATGTTTTCAGAATGCATGAAAAACTATCCATCCCAATCAGACGATTATCAAGTGATCTGGAAGTAAGCGAAATACTGCTTTCGAACCGAAGTCGGAAATTTGGTAGGAAACAAGACAAATCTATAAGTAATAAATTAACCAATATAGAATCAATATTGAAGTTAACAAAGCGGCTTAGAGCAGTAGAAGAGAAGAGTTTCGCATAGTGAAGATGTGCCAAGTAATAAAAGTCTCAAAAAAAGCGGATATTATAAATGAAGAG
The DNA here is from genome assembly GCA_014879635.1 of Ignavibacteriaceae bacterium. Lineage (GTDB taxonomy): Bacteria > Bacteroidota > Ignavibacteria > Ignavibacteriales > Ignavibacteriaceae > BA9. Next base: position 1,019 of record JACSRR010000444.1, read on the forward strand.
TCCGAAAAGATGAATCTGAAGAAAAGACAATGTGTGATCTGGTAGTGCAGATAAATATAGAGATACTGTGTTAAAAGTGAAGAAAAATCAGCACTGACTATCGTATATCAATTCAGATTTTTTACTAATCTCTAACATAGGTATCAATTCTATCATTTTACCTTTCTATCTTTTTATTTACCTGTTTTCGCTCTTCTTTTAATTAATTTCTAAACCATATTTTAGATCAAACTCATTATTATTTTTCCAAGGTGTGTATATTAATAGCAGTGTCTTTCTTGCTACCGTTATTATACCTACTTTACAGTTTTTCTCCTTTTTTGATATCCTCGTCGTTCCGTTCTGTTTTTCGGAGTTATTTTTCACTACATCTAATCCAGTATATCCTGCCATTAGCTTCCCGTTTTCTATAGTACTAAACCCAAATGTTTCTGAAATTACGGTGAGTATTTTCGTAAATCCTACACCTTTTAATGTCTATAGTTTTTCTACTTTTTCTTTAAGTTCCGGATCACTCTCTAATATTAAATTAATCTCCTTTTCTATTTCATTGATGTGTTTATTCAAAAATTCTATTTCAACCTCTAACCTTTTAACTGTATTAGGATTTTTATCTTGACTTTTGTTTAGTTCCATTATTTGATTTTTTGTCTTTACTATTCTCTCTATTTTTAATTCTCTTTCACGGCTTAAATCCCATAATATCTTATCTATTTCGATTGGGGGTACCCAAAGTGTGTGTTCTCTTTCCAATCCGAGCTGTGCTAAATCCCTTGCACCTACTTTGTCTGTTTTTGTCTTCATTGGCAAGGATTGCATATACTTTTTTACTTTTGAGGGCAATACTAATACTACTTTACAATTGTTTTCATTCAAAAAATATGCAAGTGCTTCATAGTAAAAACCCGTTTCTTCCATTATGTATAGCAACGGTAAAGTATTGTTTTTGTTTACTTTTCTTCCCCATTGCATTAGTTTTTTGAATCCTACTTTTGAATTAGCAAAATTATTGCTTGCTATTACTGTAACCTTCCCATCTGTTGTTATACTGCTTAAGCATACATCTAATTTTTCTGATGATACATCTATGCCTATTGCATTTTTTAGATTTTCCATTTTTTGTCCTTAAAAAAAAGAATAAATTTATTCAAATCAGCATTGCTTCTTTTCCGTCAAGTTTCGCATTTTATTACGGGATACTCTCCGGTATTTGAGGTTCCCTTAATACTGTTCAGACTCTAAGATGCAGAAAGGAATGGTGAATATCTCTTAGTGGAGATATCATTTTTATGTATTTAGCACACAATCATTCTCCCATTCCTTGCCTTTTGTGAATATGTTGTTTTACTTTTCCTAATTTAAATATTTTCTTCTTCAAACTTATGAGTACCTAAAATTTTAACTTCAAAATAAGTGTCACCGAAAAATCAAGTGAAACGGTAAATTTAATTCTCTTTTTAACTTAATAAAACAACTATAATTTTACATAAATTAAAAGTCCTTTTCCGATTATTGACTTTATTCTTACTTCTCTTTTATATATTTCAGTAGTGAATTCTTATATGTTCCGTTTTAATAATTTAGTAGCTAAGCTCAAAAAGTTGGAGAAAAAGCGGTAAATTGTTTTATTGTAAATAACAGCCGGAATACTATAGATAAAATCTGAAAGCTAAATGAAGATGATAAAATGTTGTCAACAAAAAAAACAAAAATTCTTATGATTCTTGCTACCGGAACTATTTTGATAATAATAATTCTTTTTGCCATTCTACTGTTTCTAAGTCCCGGAAAGCCAAAACCATTTTTGAACGCTAATAATAATCTGCTTGAAAATAGCATCTCCGAAAAAGTTTTTCTAGAAATTAACGGATCGCTTCAAGGGTTGTTTATAAAAGGAGAAAACTCAAACAATCCTGTAATATTGTATTTACACGGTGGTATGCCAGATTATTTTTTAACAGAAAAATACCCTACATATCTTGATAAAAATTTTGTAATGGTTTGGTGGGAGCAAAGAGGTTGCGGTATTTCTTTTAATTCAAATCAGGCAGATTCAAATGTAACTTTAGAACAACTCACGGATGATGCAATTACTTTAACAAAATATCTAATGAACCGCTTCAATAAAGATAAAATATATTTAATGGGACATTCAGGCGGCACTTTTCTTGCTATTCATGTTGTCGATAAAGCCCCCGAACTGTATCATGCTTACATTGGTGTAGCTCAAATCACAGACCAAAGAGAATCAGAAAAACTTGCAATTCAATTTATGTTAAGCAAAAGCGAAGAAATAAACGAGAAAAAAACTGTTGAAATTTTAGAACGGGTTTCTGATTTCGATAAAGGGGATTTGCCGGAGGAGTATATTAAAATCAGAGATATCGTTATGCATAAACTCGGCATAGGTACAATGCGGGAAATGAGGAATTTGGTTACAGACCTTGTTCTTCCCTCATTATTATTCAGGGAATACACAATTCCGGAAAAGTATAATTTGTGGGCTGGTAAATCAAAATCGGGAATTAGTCAGAATTGGAATAGAATATTTAATACCAATTTGAGGGAAAGTAAAACAGTTTTTAAGGTTCCGGTTTATTTCTTTCACGGAATTTATGATTACACTTGTTCATATAATTTGGCGAAAGAATATTTTAAACTAATAGAAGCACCGGTTAAAGGATTTTACACTTTTAGCGAATCTGCACACAGCCCTTTGTTTGAAGAACCTGAAAAAATGA
>JACSRR010000234.1 GCA_014879635.1 Ignavibacteriaceae bacterium
CGCCAGGGTTCCGGGCTCGGGAACGCTGGGCCCGGGCGGGTCCGGCGGAACCAGCACGCCACCTGCAGCGCCGAAACCGAAGAGCAAATGATCCAAACTGCAAAGGGATTGAAATCACACGGAGTGGAGATTTTCAGAGCAGGGATCTGGAAACCCCGTACACGTCCTAACCAGTTTGAAGGTGTCGGTTCGATCGGACTGAAATGGCTGAGAGAGGTAAAGAAAGAAACAGGTATGCTGACAGCCACGGAAGTTGCAAATGTAAAACATGTGTATGAAGCTCTTAAAATGGGGGTTGATATTCTTTGGATCGGGGCGAGAACTTCCGCAAACCCCTTTTCCATACAGGAGATTGCTGATGCTCTTGAAGGAGTTGACATTCCGGTGTTCGTAAAAAATCCTGTCAACCCTGATCTGGAATTATGGATCGGAGCTATTGAAAGAATTGCCGGAGCGGGTATTACAAAACTTGCCGCAATACACAGAGGATTTTCATCTTCTGAAAAAACTATTTACAGGAACGCGCCGAAATGGGAGATAGTCATCGAGCTCAGACAGCGTATCAAAAATTTGCCCGTGATTTGTGATCCGAGTCATATTGCCGGAAGAGCTGATCTTGTATTAAGTGTTTCCCAGCAGGCAATGGATCTCGGGCAGGATGGACTGATCATAGAATCTCACCCAAATCCTAAAGCAGCTTTAAGTGATTGTAAACAGCAAATTACTCCGGACGAAGTTGGTGAATTGATCAAAAAACTGGTAATAAGAGCAGACAGTATTGATAATCCTTCATATACTGCTTTGCTTATGGAGCTTCGTTCGAAGATTGATAAACTTGATGACGAGATACTTTCCGCTGTTCAGAAACGAATGAATGTTGTAAAAGAAATCGGCAAAACCAAAAAAGAAAACAACATACAGATCCTTCAGTCAAACCGCTGGACAGAGGTAATAGAATCTGCAAAGGAAAAAGGAAGTTCAAAAGGCTTGAGTAATGAATTTGTTGAAAAATTATTCAAGGCAATGCATCAGGAATCAATTAATGTTCAGACTGAAATTCTGAATTCAGTTTCGGATTAAATAAAATTATTAAATCAAAAAAAAATGATACCTATAACCATTGACAGCGAAATTGGAAAATCCAAAATCTTAGCAGGAGAATCTATTTCAAATGTAACACAGTATTTACCTGATAACAAAAAAATTGTGATCATAACAGACGAAAAGATCAATGCTGTCTACGGTCACTTGTTCCCAAAAGCAGATCTTATAATATTTATTCCTCAGGGTGAAAAAAATAAATCTCTGCAATCAGCTGAACTTATAATTCAAAAAATGGCTGAAGCTGAGTTTGACAGATCATCATTTATACTTGCCATAGGGGGAGGTATTGTTTGTGACATAGCCGGATTTGCCGCAGCTATATATATGCGGGGAATAAAATTTGGTTTTGTGTCAACTACACTTTTAAGTCAGGTAGATGCAAGTGTCGGCGGAAAGAACGGAGTTAATTTTGGTGGTTATAAAAATCTCGTCGGTACTTTCTGCTTGCCTGAGTTTGTGATCTGTGATCCTGAAATGCTGAAAACATTGCCTCAAAGTGAACTGATAAGCGGAATAGCGGAAGTTGTAAAACATGGTTTGATAGCAGATGCGAATCTGTTTGAATTCATCGAACAGAATACGGATAAGATCAGAAAGTATGACCTGAATGTTCTAATGAGGTTTGTTCATGATTCTGTTATTATTAAATCAAAGTCAATATCAAGACTTTGTTCTATGATTTGAGTTGCTATAACTAAAATTTTATTTGGCTTATTTGCACCTTTCCCGCAATAACTTATTAATTCCCCTTCAATTTCATTTCTTCTTTGTGCAGTAAATCTTGAATGGAGTAGCAACACTTTTATTCCGGCATTTTCTAATTTAGATTTAAATAATTCGTAAAATTCTTGAGATTTTTTTACCGAATTGCAAATTATTGCTATACAGCCATCAGGTTTAAAACTCCCGGCTACAATTTCATAAAGCTTTTCAGGGGAGAAATCATTTATGTATTCAAGATTTACCGGTTTTTTTTCCGGTGGTTCTAATTTGTAAGAAACCGTTTTATTCAACTGGGCAACTGTTACCCTGGGGTATTCAACAAAAGAGACTTCTTTTAAATTTTTAGAATAAGCATTTACTAATTTTTCAGTGGTTGCTTTAGGTAATGTTGCCGATAATATAATAACATTAATTTCTAAATTGGAAGCCCAATTAAGAAACCTTTGGAGCAACCCATTCATATATAAATCATAAGAATGGACTTCGTCAAGAATGACGGTTTTAGTGTTTAATCCAAATAATCTTAGATAATTATGTTTTGTTTGCAATACTCCCATTAATAATTGGTCAACCGTTCCAACAGCAAATTGGGAAAGGAGCCCTCTTTTTTTTGGTTTGAACCAATCATTTGAGAGTATATTTTCATCACTTTCTTCAATAGCAACACCTTCTATAACCGGCATTTTTTTTGAATCTTCTAAAAAAAGCATTGAGGCAGAATGAAGTAATTCTATATTACCCTTAAATTTTTTTGGTAACCTTGTTTCCAGAAAGTTTTTAAATCTCTTATACATTTGGTTTGAGGTAGCTTGAGTAGGCATGCCGATAAAAACACCGGTTTGTTCACTTTTTGAGTTAAGAAGTTCAGCTGCATAAAAAGCAGTCTCTGTTTTCCCTATTCCCATAGGCGCTTCTATTATAATTAATGCAGTTTTTTTCTGATCTATTTCCTTTTCAATCAAATCAAAAACTGTTGTTTGTTGTATTCTTGGTGAGTATCCGAAAAACAACTGCGGAAATGGTTGTAATTTGTCCGGATTGTGCCATTGGTTAAAGCCTGAATTATTTAGTGCTTTTTCGGCAATTTCTTTACTTTTTTGGTAGTAATCGCAAAAATCTTGAATTTGACTATTAAAGGTAAAATACTCATCCATTGAGGCTATCCAATCAGCCAAAGTGATTAAGCCTGCAAACCAGTATGTAAAAACGGTTTTACTGCCTGTTATACATATTGGGTTATTATGTGGGGGAGAACTCATATTTAACACTTCCTTTAGTACATTAGATATACTTTCCCTTCCTTCTTCCCAGTTAGAGTTTAAACCAAATTGTCTTAAAGTTATTTTTTTGCGTAAATCAGGTTTCGAGAATACGCCATGATGTCCGCCGATAGCTCTTGTTATAGAACTTAATGATTCGGTATCAATTTCTTGGGGGATTAATTTGGTAATATTTTTTCTAACCCACCACTCTGATAAAAAGTTATGTCTAATATCTTCAGGCATCGATATTAAACCTTGAAAAGAATACCCTCCTTCCTCCAACAAATTTTTCATAAAATCGTTTTTTGCTTGAAAAACCGGAGTTGCTTTTCCAATATCATGAAGAGCAGCAAAATAAATTAATAATTTTTCAATTTCATTGTAGTCTGAGTCTAAAAAATAGTTTTTTATAAATTGCTTTCTTGCAGGGGAGAAATATTTTTTTATTAAAATTTCTGTTGTAGCGGCAATATCAAGTGAATGGTAAACTAAAGGATGGTAATTATTCTCACTTGTTTTTGCCCACAGTAAGTGACTAAGATTATTATATTTTATATCATGAGTAGTATCCAATTTGCACCCATTTAATTCTCACCGCTGCCTCAATATATTTTTTTGTGCGAC
>JACSRR010000445.1 GCA_014879635.1 Ignavibacteriaceae bacterium
AGATGTGTATAAGAGACAGATTTATGGGTGTGCTATGTTTAATCTTCTTAAAATATCGCTATTTAACCTACTCTTAACTCAATCATTAAATGCACAGATACGCCCTTTCCCTTTTGTCAATTATGGGATTAATGACGGTATTTCAAATTCTGCTATTTTAAGTATTCACCAAGATAGGCTCGGGTATCTTTGGTTTACTTCCGAAGATGGTTTAAACAGATTTGACGGTTACAACTTCAAAGTTTATAGACATATAATAGATGATTCCTCTTCTTTATTCCAAAGTTGGACAAATTTAATAATTGAAGATAAAACTCGTGAATTATGGTTCTTTCACCAGTTTGCGGGAGTGAGTAAATACAGTTTTGAAACCGACTCATTTAAGAGTCTAAAATTTGAGGATTCTGAAAAAACAAAATCAATTATATATGATAAAGAAAAGAATGTAATTTGGTTTCTTACTAATAAGTCATTTTATTCTATTGATTGTTCCAATAACAGCTATAAATTAATTGTCAAAAGTGAAGAGAAGGAGTTTCTAGTCGCGGCTTTGTCGGATGATAAGATTTATATAATTCTTTCAAATCAATTAGAATCAGTATTAGCGATAAATAAGCATACCCTGGAAAAGGAGCAATTAACTGTAGATTTTTCTAAATATAATATTCATCCCTACCCTGATATTATTATCTCAAATAATAAATTATTTATTGGCACTAATAAGGGAATCGGTGTCTATGATCTTGAGACTAAAACAACCACTTTTCTTTCAGGTTTAAATACCACAAATAATGGTTATGTAAGTATTGTATCAGATTACTATCACTTCAAAGAGTTTGACCGCATTTTATGGATATCGGTGAAAGATATAGGATTATTTAAAGTCAACTCCGTCAACTTAAATGATATAGTTCATTACAAGCGGGATGACAATTTCCCATTAAAATACTACATAAGTTCTGATATTTGGTTACACCCAACAAAAGATAATTATAACGATTTGTGGTTAACTACTGTTAACGGCTTAAATTTTTATGATAAAGATCTTGATAGATTTGTGGCATATTTTCGATATGATAATACACACTCCCGTTCACTCTCAAATTTTTTTTATAATGTTTTTGCCGATAAATCAGGGAACATTTGGGCTTCAACAGCACTTGGTGGCGTTAATTTAATTCCTAAAAGGAAAGAATTCAAAGATATTTTTTGGCTTTATGACTGGTTTATCAAAGATATAAACATGACACAAGGAACATATTTTGCAAATTTAGAAATAATAAAAAAGCATTTGTTTGAACAAAGTATGCGCGATATGCTCGAAGATAATGAAGGAGACTTATGGTTTGCTACTCAATTTTCGGTTGTTAGGTTTGTCAAGAAAACCGGTAATGTAGTTGTCTATGAGTATCATAATAAACCCGGTAGTTTATGGGGCAAAAGCCCGGGTGACATACTTAAAGACAATGTGGGTAGGATATGGATTATCCCTTATGGAGGTGATATTTGTTATATTGATAAAAAAAATAATACAGTTCATAGAATAGAAACTGATGATGTTATTGCAAGGAAAGACTTTTTTGCGTATGCCGGATATATTGACAAAAAAAACAGGTTTTGGATTGGGACTGCGAATAAGATTATTAATTATTTATCGGATGATAACCGGTTTAAATATTTTGACAACGATACAATTATAAAGAATCAACCCGGTAGGGCATTTTTTGAGGATAAGTTTGAAAATTTATGGATTGTTTCAGGAAATACATTAAAAAAATTAGATAAAGGAAAAGAGACATTTAGCGAAATAATCTTACAACCTAAGGAATGGAATGGACTTGATTTCGATTTTTTGTCGATTGCAGCTGATAAAAATGAGAACTTTTGGTTAGGATCATACGGTGGTGGTCTTATCTATTACGATAGAAAAACCGGTAAAACCCAAAACTTTAGAGTTACTCATGGACTTTCTAATGATTTTATTCTGGAAGTAATATTTGACAAAACGGGACATTTATGGATTTCAACAAACAAAGGAATCAATAGACTAAACCCTGAAACCGGAAATATTGAAAGATTTTCAGAAGTCGATGGATTAGTAAGCAAAGAATTTAACTCCGGTGCTGCATTACTAACTAAAAGCGGTATTATGATTTTTGGCGGGACTAACGGTATTACTGCATTTTACCCCGATAGAATTAAAAAAACAGATTTTACGAATAATGTAGTATTTACTAATTTTTCTAAATATAACAAAGAATATAACCTATCGCCTTCAATATCGGTTGCAAAAAAAATTGAACTAAATTATGATGAGAAGTTAATTTCGTTTGAGTTTTCTTCGTTCAGTTTCGGAAATACCGATAGTATAAATTATGCTTACAAAATTGATGGATTAGATGACGATTGGATCTTCAACGGCAATAAAAATTCAATTTATCTTTCAAATTTAGAACCGGGCAATTATAATTTAATTATCGCCTCCAGTAATTCGGATGGTGTATGGAACTGGGAAAGTGCCTCACTTTCTATAATTATTCATCCCCCCTTTTGGCAGACTTGGTGGTTTAAAGTTTTAATCTCATTAATTGTTTTTACATTAATTTTTCTTGCATTTCGCTACCACATTGAAGGAATTAAAGAAAAAAGTAGGATTGAAATTGAGGCAAAAGAAAGAATAATTAGAAGGGAAAGAGAAATAAAAGAACAGATTTCTCAAGATTTACATGATGAAGTTAATAGCGAACTTGCCGTAATCTCAGGTTATTGTAAAACTTTACTTAAAGAGATATCGCTTGATCCTAAACAAAAGGATATACTAAAACTGGTTAAGGAAACTTCTCAAAAGGCAAAAGAGATGATTAAAGAAGTAATTTGGTTTACTTCTCCCGAGAATGATTCCGCGGTGAAAATTAAGAAAAAAATTGATGATTCAGTTAAAGATTTACTCCATAACAATAATTGTAAGATAGAAATAGACGAGATAGCGTTCGAAAATGTTAATCAACCATCCAATTTTAATAAAGAAATCTTTAAGATTGTCAAAGAAATTGCTCACAATATTCAAAAGCATTCAGAAGCTAATAATTCTTTTTTATATATCAAGAAGTCAAACAATATTTTTAATCTTGTTTTTGAAGATGATGGGAAAGGATTTGTTTTTGAAGATTTGGAGTTTGGTAATGGCTTGTTAAATATTCAAAGCAGAACAGCCAAATTACAAGGTGAAATTTTAATTGATTCTTTCCCCAACAAGGGCACTAAAATCAGTCTAAATATTGATCTTAATAAATATTCAGGAGGCGTGAATGTCAGAGAAAATTAAAGTTATTTCTGTTGAAGACAATGAATCATATAGAAAGATGATAAAAGAATTTCTACGCAATAACAATGATATTGAGTTAGTAAAAGAGTTTGTTAGCGCAGAAGGTCTTCTAAAATATCTTAAAAAAAATGAAGGGAAATCTATTGATGTCATTCTTCTCGATCTAAATTTACCTGGTACAATTCAGGGGATAGATGCTATTCCGGAAATACTCTTAATTAATGAAAATATAAACATCTTGGTTTTGACAATTGACAACAATGATAAAAATGTCTTAAATTCAATAAAAGCTGGTGCCAAAGGTTATGTACTAAAAGATAATACTCAAGATGAATTAATAGA